>PMCF01000167.1 GCA_003154115.1 Anaerolineae bacterium | reverse complement strand
ACTCAACCAGATTTAGCCACACCCTATTCAAATGGCTTAAGGAAACTCACCGTGAATAATACCTACGATCACAACGCTGCCAACGAAAAGAAGTGGAGCCAAAGAGCAATTACCTATGATGACAAACGGCAAGACTATTTCCGGTTTATGCAAAGGCAATTGATTGTTTCCGCAGAGATCAAGCCGCCAGCCACCTTCTTGGATCTGGGATGTGGCACCGGGTGGGCCGTACGTCATGTTGCGACTTTGTTGGGTGAACAGGGCAGATTTGTTGGTATCGACATCTCAAAAGGAATGATCGAAAAGGCAAGAAGCAATTCCACTGGTGTACCCAATGTGGAGTTTTATGAGGCAAGTGCAGATAAGTTGCCGTTGGATAATGACCTCTTTGACGCCGTTATTTGCAGCAATTCATTCCATCACTACTTACAGCCAGTGGAAGCCTTGAAAGAAGTGAAGAGAGTCCTCAAGCCGAACGGAAGAGTTCATATTCTTGATATTACAGCAGATGATTTCTTCATTCGACAGATTAATCAAATCATCAAAGGACAAGAACGCGAGCATGTAAGTTTTTATGGCACACCGGAGTATGCCAGAATGTTTTCCAAGGCTGGGCTAAAACACGTTCAAAGTCGCCGATTGAAAAGCCTCTATCCATTGAAGGTGCATGTCGCAAAAAAAGAACAGGAATATACTGACTAGCGCCTAACACCGGTTTCACTGGACGCTCCGCCCGCGGCTCCGCGCCGGAGCTAGGCCGTTGGACAAGACATGATAGAACATGAGTTAGCTTTGAGCATAGACGGAGTCATGAATGTCAATTGAATTGAAGCTCCCCGGCAAATCGCCATCCTGCGCGAGGCGGGGCGGGTCGGACAGAAGCGGATGTGCGTCGAAAGAGGAGAGGTGCTATGAGCAACTTGCTTCACCGCATCACCATTGATCCTCAGATTTGTCACGGCAAGCCCGTCATCCGTGGCTTGCGTTATCCGGTCGAAAGTATGCTGGAACTGATGAGTGCGGGGATGAGCCTGGATGAAATTCTCGCGGATTACGAGGATTTAGAGCGCGAAGATTTACTGGCCGTCCTGGCCTTTGCCACGCGCCTGAGTCAGGTTAAGCGCATGGAGCCAGTCGTCGTATGAATTTTTTGGTTGATGCGCACCTGCCGCGCCGATTGGCCTACCGCTGGCGCGACGCAGGTCATGACGCACTGCATACGCTTGATTTGCCGCAGCAGAACCGCACGTCGGACAATGAGATTCACGACAGTGGACATTTTCGGAGTATTGAATGGCTATTGAACTGAAGAGTCCCGAACAAGTTGCTATCATGCGCGAGGCTGGCCGGATTGTAGCGGAGGTCTACGAGGTGCTGCGCCCGCACGTGGTGCCCGGTGTGACGACTCTCGATCTGGATCGCATGGCAGAAGAATACATCCGCAAGCGTGGCGCGATTCCGATCTACAAGGGCTACGTGCCGGCCGGCGGCCATGGCATTCCGCCCTTCCCCGGTACCATCTGTGCTTCGTTGAATGAAGTGATTTGCCACGGCATTCCCAGCAACAAGCTGCGCTTGAAAGAAGGCGACATCATCGGCGTCGATATCGGCGTGCAATATCGCGGCTGGTGCGGCGATTCGTGCGTCACCTACGCGGTGGGCAAAGTTGATCCGGTGTCGCAAAGTTTGATGGATGTGACGCGGCGCAGCCTGGAATTGGCGATCGAGCAGGCCCAATCTGGCAATCACCTGGGCGATATTGGTTACGCCATTCAGAGCTATGTCGAGGCGCAGGGCTTCTCGGTCGTGCGTGAATACACCGGGCATGGACTGGGCCGCAACCTGCATGAAGCGCCCACGGTCTTGCATCACGGCCAACAGGGCAAAGGCTTGAAGCTGCGGCCGGGCATGGTCTTCACGATTGAGCCGATGGTCAATGCCGGACGGCCTGATACACGTCTCATGTCCGATCACTGGGGAGTGCGCACCGCCGATGGATCGCGTTCGGCCCAGTTTGAACATTCATTGGTCGTTACCGAAACGGGGCCACACATACTGACCCTGTTGTAACCAAGAGGAACCTCGCAGATGGCCCGTACAACCTGCAAGGTTCTTTTTCTGTATCTACTCAGCCGTCATTGCGAGGAGCGTTGCGCCAAGCGCGCCCCTGCCACACAGCAGCAGACAGGGCGTGTGCGACGAAGCAATCTCCTTCACAAGCTGGCAAGGCTGGCTGATTGGCACGGAGATTGCTTCGCTGGCGCCGTATCCGCGAAGCGGCGGCGTGCTTGGCAAAGCGCTTGCAATGACGACGGCTGAGTAGTTACCTTTTTCTTTTGATTGTAATTTGACAATGTCAGATTCGTAAGCGAAGTCTCATTGTAACTAGGTATCGTAAACAGGCTTTGATCTCCTTTCTTGGAGGTGCACCATGCGCGTATCAAAACACACCCACGTCAACTCACTTCCTTTGAAAATCGATCGGCTTACGGCATGGTGTCAGAGAAATCGTTTCCTGAACGGCTTTAAACTCATCGTCAGCTTGTTCATCGGATTGGTTCCGCTCATCTTAATGTTGAATTTCGGCCCCAGAATTGTTCGTGCCGAAAGCAAAGACGCTCCGCGCACTTTCTTCACTTCGGCATCCCCTGCCATTTCACCGAATGATCTTCCAAAGTCATTTGCTCTTCGAGCAACTACAGTCTACACACCTCCAGCGTACAGTCCAGCCGTAAAGACCTGGGGCGGACCCGGCGCCTATACCTCTGCCTCCCATGTAGAGGTGGATGACTCAGGCAACATTTTCGTGGCCGGCGAATTTCAAGGTACCGTGGACTTTGACCCAGCCCACTTGCATTCAAACGCGATTGTGACATCGACCAACAACACAATGGACGCCTTTCTCAGCAAGTTTGATTCCGGCCGCAATTTTCTGTGGGTCAGAACCTGGGGGGGCGTAGTCGGTCGCGATGCGGCAAGTGCGGTTGATGTGGATGGCAACGGCAACGCCTACGTTGCCGGACTCTATCAAGGCACGGTCGACTTTGGGGCTGGCTTCGTCTATACCTCGAACGCCATGCCTCCTGCCGTTCCCAATCCTATGAACAACATCTTTGTTGCTAAATTCAATCCCGCGGGAGTGACCCAATGGGTCCATACCTGGGGAGGAACGACCGGCGGCGAAGGTTACAATTTGGTGGTTGATCGGGCGAACAACGCCGTGTATGTGCAAGGAGACTGGTCGACCCATCCATCGACAGGTACGGTTGATTTCAATCAGAATGATCCTGCTCACCCCGCTCTCCGCCAAAACCACGGCTTTTACGATGCCTTTCTCAGCAAATTTGATCTGAATGGAAACTTTGTGTGGAACGCTACTTGGGGAGGACACGGCTATGACGATGGGGACTCGGTGGCAGTGGATAGCTCCGGCAATGTCTATGTGAGTGGAATGTACGGTAGCACCGACATCAACTTCGATCCAGCCGGAGGCCCTGCCGGCCTGGGTCATGCCCACGGTGGCGATCCCGCTACCGATTGGTTATATGTGAACGTTTTCCTGAGTAAGTTCGATTCGCAGGGCAGCTTTAAATGGGTTAGAACTTGGGGTGGATTGCAAACCGACGATGCCGGTGGGGCAGTAGTCGTTGACAAGTTGGACAATGTCTACGCGGGTGGCCGCTTTAACTGCACGAACTGTAATTTCAACGGAGATCCACTCGGCGTGCCACTGACCATGACGACTTCAGGTCGCCACGACGGTTTTGTTAGCAAATATGATTCAAGCGGCAATTTCCAGTGGGCCAAGACCTGGGGTGGGAGCACTGAAGAGTTCGTCGGCGGCTTGCTCTTGAACAAGGCAGGAAATATTTATGCCACCGGAGTAGTCTCGGGCGTCATCAATCCCTCTACCTATGCCTACACCACCGCCTATTCTCACATTGCCGAATTGACTTCTTCTGGTACTACCTTGTGGTCCGGAACTTGGGGCGTCTCAGGATATGACACGTTCAATTCACCGCCTGCCCTGGATGTGGCGGGCAATCTCTACGTAGCAGGCTCGTTTGAAAACACCGTGAATTTCAACACGGATGGTGGAACTGATAACAAAACGGCCACTGGAACGGGCGATGCCTACTTGATGAAGTTCATTGTGCAGTCTCTTCCCAGATCGATCTATTTGCCTTTGGTGGTCCGATAGTGATACCGTTTGGAGTGAGGGATAATTGGCGTGAGATGTTATGGCGCGCCAGGGGTGGCTGTGGTGGCGTGGTGCTGCGGCAGGCAGTGGGGTTGGCATTGTCCGTCGATGAGCGGCGACGCTGATTAAAGGCTGGAGTGAGTTATTGAGGCGAGGGGAAGGTTAGCATTTGCTGCACCAGCTAAAGATGAGACATGAGGCCTAAGACCATCGCTCTAAAGTCCGGTACGAATCTGACATTGTCAAAGTAAGTATCCTGACCTATTGCGGGCTTAGCAGGTCGTGTTATAATCGCGCCACTGCGGCAGCTTGCTTATGGAAGAGGCTGCCGCAGATCATGACTGGACGGTAGAGTGTGCTATGTGGCGTAAACCGCAAGTCTGGATCGGCGTGATCGTTAGTCTTATCGCGCTGTTCCTGGCCTTTCGAGACATTCACTGGGAAGAAGCCAAAACTGCCCTGGCTGGCGCGCAGTATGGCTGGTTCGTTCCCTCTGCCATCGCGCTCATTGTCGCGATCTGGATCCGCGGTGAGCGCTGGCGTTGGCTGTTTGGCGATCAGCGCAGTAACTTGCCTCATTCACGCTATTTCGACGCGACAGCAATCGGTTACCTGGTCTCCAATACTTTCCCTCTGCGCTTAGGTGAATTGGCGCGTCTGTTCTTCATTGCGCGGGATGGCAAGCAAAGCTACGGCATGGCTGCCTCGACGATTGTCGTGGAGCATGTGCTGGATGTGCTGGTGGTGCTGGGAATCCTGATCGTCATTGTAATGGGCGGCAGTGTGCCGGTGCCCGATTGGGCGCGGCAAGGGGCCGTGATTTCCGGCATCCTGTTTGGCGGCGCGTTGATCGTCATGTTGATCATGGTGTGGCAGCGGCGGATCGTTTTGCGACTAGCCGAGAAGGTGATGGCGAAGATACCGCGCCTCAATACCGAAAAATGGATGCGCGTGGCGGGACAAGTGTTGGATGGCTTTGCGGTGCTGCAGCCGGGCAAGCCGTTGGTGATGGTCTTGTTCTGGTCGATCCTGGGCTGGCTGTGCTCGGCGCTGACATTTTACTTGGCGCTTAGGGCTTTTGTGCCAGACGCGTCCTTTAGCGTCTCGCTATTTACTACGGTCGTGACCACCTTCGTGCTCTTGCTCCCCGCGACACCCGGATCACTAGGCACGCTGCAGCTCGGCATCCAAAAAGCATTGGCGGTGTTCGGGGTGGCGGAATCGATCGGGTTGAGCTTCGCCATTGTCTTCCACGTCATGGAGATCATCGCGATGGATGTGCTGGGTATAATCTGCTTACTGCGTGAAGCGGGGTCGTGGACCAAAGCTAAAGAGCAGCTCCGCGCGGCGACTTCACAAGCGCCAGCTAATCCTGCTTCTGGCCATGATGTCTGATCGTTCTTGGGATGCTCAACCTATGCGAGTCTTAATCACTGGTGGCGCAGGTTTCATCGGCTCGAAATCCATGGCAGAAACACTCTCAGCATGAAAGTCCTCATTGCGCTTACCTACTATCGACCTCATACCAGCGGCTTGACGATCTACGCCGAGCGCTTGGCGCGAGCTTTGGCGGAAGGCGGGCAGGAAGTGACCGTGTTGACCTCGCAGTATGACAAGTCGCTGCCCCGCACGGAACATCTGCATGGCGTCGACATTGTGCGTGTGCCTGTCGCCTTTCACGTGAGCAAGGGCGTCATCATGCCCACGTTCGGCTTCGTCGCGACGCGGTTGGTGCGGCAACACGATGTCTTGAGCTTGCATCTGCCTCAGTTCGACGCCAGCGGATTGGCGCTGCGCGGTCGATTGATGAAGAAGCCGGTGGTGTTGACGTATCACTGCGATCTCAAACTACCGCCGAGCTTATTCAGTAAGATGGTCGATCGCTTCGTAGTCGCCAGCAACGTTTTCGCCGCGAAATGGGCCGACGCGATCGTGACCAATACGGATGATTACGCCGCTCATTCACCGTTCCTCTCGCGCTATCTTTCCAAAGTCAAAGCCGTGCCGCCTCCCATTGATATTCCCATTCCATCAACCGAAGAGATCGCCGCGTTTCGGGCTAAATGGAATTTATCCGGGCAGCGGGTTATCGGCGTGGCCGCGCGCTTGGCGGCGGAGAAAGGCGTTCAATACCTGGTCGACGCGCTGCCGCGTATTTTGGAAACGTATCCTAATGCGCGCGTCCTGTTCGTCGGTCCCTATCAGAATGTCATTGGCGAAGAGGCGTATGCGCGTTACATCTTGCCGTTAATCGAAAAATATTCTCAGCATTGGATTTTCCTGGGCAGCGGCTTGAGCGATCACGAGATGGCGGCCTTTTTTGCGAGTTGTGATTGCCTGGTGTTGCCCAGCCTCAACTCAACCGAGTCATTTGGCATGGTGCAGGTCGAGGCGATGTTGTGCGGCACACCGGCGATCGCCACTGATTTGCCCGGAGTGCGTCAACCGATTAAACAAACCCAGATGGGTGAGGTCGTTCCTGTGCGGGACAGTGCCGCCTTAGCCGACGCCATCCTGCGCGTGCTGTCCCATCCAGAAAAATATAAGCGCAATCGATCTGAGATCGAGTCTTTATTCAGCACGGATGCAACCGTAGCGCAGTATGTTCGGGTGTTCACTGAGTTGGCCACAGCAAGGGCCTATCGTGAACCGGCTAATGAGAACGCCAGTTAATTAATTCATCATGAATCGCACACGCGTACTGATCGGACTGCAAGTGGGGCTGGGCCTACTTTTCGTAGGACTGGGCCATACCTACACGGCTATGTTTCGAACTGAGTATCCGTTGGATGGGCTGGCGTATTATGCGCTCGCGGCCGTGTGTTTTGTCTTGGCGTGGCATACCGCGCAGCGTGAGAAGAACGCGGTCTGGCGTGCTTTGTGCGAGCTGTGGCGCGGTGCGTGGCAAGATATTTGCGCGGCGCTGCTAGAGTCCTGGCGCAGTCTGCGACAAGCATTGCCCTACATCTCGACGCGCTTGATTGTCGTGGTCGCGGTGGTCGTCAATGTCGTGGCGGCAGCGCTGGCCGTGCTATTTCCGGCGGCGATGTGGCTGTGGAGCGTGGCCTGGGGCTGCACGCTTGTGGCATTGATCGTTTATCTGCTGCCCCGATCGATTTCTCAGCCATCCGCGCGAACGGCCGCGCCGTTGGTCACGCGCACTTATGCCGAACCATCGATCGCGCTCGGGGCGCGGGTCAATCCAATCGGGCTGGTGGTGTCGATCGGGTTATTGTTGCTCGGTCAATTGTTCTTGATGGTATCCAGTCAAACGGCGAACACCACGTCACCGATCGCGCAGGCGATCGATGATGCCCTGCAATTGAGCTTGCCGGGCGATGGGATGTTGATCTGGCTGGGCGTCGTCGCCTTGATTGTTGGTATGCTGCTGTTTGCGGTTGTCACGCGCCACGTCGCCTTGAACGACTACCAGCCGCTGACTAGCGTTGAAGCGGCCGGCCACAATCGGCGTGCGCCGTGGTGGTTGCTGGCGGCGGCCGTCATCGGTATTGTCATTTGGATACTCGCGCTCAAATCGATCATCGGCGATCCAACTGGACAGGTCGGGGTAGAGCCGTGGTTGATGGCGTTGGCCATCATCGCGGCGTGCTGGTGGCAGATCGATCGGATGCGCGGCGTGCGGTTGGGCGTGCCGATCGATCGGCGTGAAGCGATACTTCTTGTTCTCGCGTTGATTGCCATTCTGGCCGTGTTCGCGTTTCGGTTGAGCGAAATTCCCAACAGCATGTGGGGCGATGAAGGGGCGTTCTACACCAATGCGCGCGATGTGAGCAAAGGCGTGTATGCGCTGGGCGTGTTTGGGATGGGCACTTACGCGCAGCCGGCCTTCACGACGCTCTTTCAAAGTTTGATCATCAAGCTGTTCGGTTTTACCGTGACGGGTTGGCGTTTGAGCTCGGTTATCGCGATGTGGCTGGCCGCACTGCCTTTGTATTTCTTGGTGCGCGCGACCCTGGGCAAGCGCACCGCGTGGATTGCGTTGGCGTTTTACGCGGTGTCGCCGTATGTTCTGACGTACGCACGCTTGGGCTATGATGCCGCGCAAGCGATCTGGCCGGTGGTGCTGGCGTTGGCGCTGACGTGGTTGGCGGTGCAGCGCGATAGTCGCCTGTATGCTTTCCTGGCCGGGTGCGCTGCCGGGCTGAGTTTCTTCACGCCCGACTCGGCGCGCATCGCATTAGTGATCGTTCCACTGTGGTTGATCTGGATGTGGATCACTCGCCGGGCCAGCGGCAAAACGATCGGGCGGCAGCTGGCCGCGGGAGCGCTCGGCATTTTGATCACCGCTGCGCCGCCGATCGTATCGGGCTTGTCTAATTGGCCCGAAGTCTATGTCGGCAAGCAGTTCGAGTCATCCTTTAACAACATCCTTTACGCGCGCGACTTCTACTCGGAAGATCAGTTGTTCGAGTGGTATGGGCCACTGTATGCCGGACGGCAGCAATTGTTCTACGCGCCGCAAATCTACGCACCGCTCATCGGGCGTGGTGTTATTCGCACCGCGCTGGCATTTCATCTGCCGGCGGTGGTGAATGAGAATTACTTAGTCGGATCACTGGCCGATCCGTTTGGCATTTTGTATCTGCTCGGTTTGGTATGGTGCCTTGCTCGTTTCCGCCGGCCCGCCTATGCGGTCTGGCCGGTCTGGCTGTTGCTGGGCGGATTTTTGGCGGGCGCACTCAGCGCCTACCCGCCCCGGGCGGCATTGCTGCTGCCGATAGTTCCGGCGTTGATTACGTTGAGCGCGTTGGGCTTGACGGCCAGTGTCGATGTGCTGGCGCAGCTGGTCGGTCATGTGCCGGATCGCATCAAGTCTTACGGGTTGATCGGCGTGACGCTGTTGCTGGCCGTGGTGGGCCTGCGCACTTACTTCGTGGAGATGCCGCAGCACTTTCCGCCCGACCTGGATAGTGCCGTGTTCTGGGAAGCACAGTCATTGGCACCCGGCGCCGATCTCACGTTGATTCAACCGGATGGCACGCCGGACAACTACACGCCGTGGGGCTTGCAGCAGTTCGATCTAGGCGTGAACTACCATCTGGTGAAGAAAGCGGATTTGCCCACCACCGATTGGCGCAGCTTGTGCACCAACGGCTGTCGCTTTGTGTATGCCGGCGCCGATCGCGATGGGGTGTATCCTTATCTGGCGCAGACGTTCGGCGAGCGCGAACCAAAGGAAATTCGCAACGCGGATGGATCCGTGCAGTTGTACGTATACGCACCATGAACCAATCTTCTATTAATGTTTAGGGATTAGAATGAGCGACAAAGATTTACAGGCATCGAAGGATATTCTGTGGCGACACTTGAGCCAACTGCCGGCGTTTCGCGCGCTAATTCGCTCCATCGAGCACCGGCTGATTTTGGAACTAGGCTCGCTGCCCAGGCCGTTGCTGGACATCGGGTGCGGCGATGGACATTTCGCGCAGGAAACGATCAAGACGGCAGAGGTGGGGATCGACATCGCGCATGTCAGTCTGGTGGAAGCGAGCAAGCGCGGCGTTTACGGCCATCTCGACGTAGCCAGCGCATGGAACATTCCGTATCGCAGCGGCGCATTTGCGACGGTACTGGCTAACTGCGCGGTCGAGCACATGCCCCAGCTCGAGGGGGTCTTCGGCGAAGTGGCGCGCGTGCTGCGCCCCGGCGGCAAGTTCATCTTTTCGGTGCCGACCGATCAGTTGAATAAAAATCTCCTGGTCGCTGCGACACTCGATCGGGTGGGGGCGAAGCGGCAGGCGGCGCGTTATCGCGAGTGGTTCCGTAAGATGCAGGTGCACTATCACATGTACGCGCCCGACGAATGGCAACGGCGCATCGAAGCACACGGCTTCAAGGTGAAGTTGCGGCGCGGGTATGTCTCGCCGCGCGCCACACAGTATCTGGAATTGGGTCACTACTACGGTGTGCCCAATCTGCTTACCCGCAAGGTGACGGGCAAATGGGTCGCCTGGGCGTGGCGTCCGCGCTTCGCTCTGGAAGAGGCGGTGCTGGCGCCGCGCGTGCTGGAAGAAGACGTACCGAACTCGAGCTGCTGCTTTTTTGTGGCGGAGAAATTGTAACCACTCAACCGGCTGTCATTCTGAGCGAAGCGAAGAATCTCGTCCTGCCGTGCGAGACCCTTCGCTTCGCTCACGCCGTGTCCCAGCCGTAGGCTGGGCGGCGCGCTAGGCGGGGTGACACGCTTGGGCGAGTCGTTACGAAAAATTGTGAGGGATCACGAATCTGCTATGCGTCTGTCTGCTCTTGCTTACTACGCCCGATCGATTCCGAAGCTACTGCTCGGCATTCAGCCACTGCCGCAGGTGGTGGGACTGTTTCTCGGTCAATCATTCACGCCGCCGCTGACCATCACGCTGCACGCAAGCGGGTTGAAGTATCGCGTGCGCACGGCGATGGATGTGTGGATCATCAAAGAAACGTGTCTCGATCGTCATTACGAGCGCGGCATGACGATACAGGACGGCTGGTCCATCATCGACATCGGCGCTGGATTGGGCGACTTTACGGCGTATGCGTCCTGGCGCAGTCCGCGTGGCCGCGTGTGGGCGTTTGAGCCGGATCCCGGGTCGTTTGCGCTGTTGGAACACAATCTGCAACTCAATGGTGCGCGCAATGTCGAAGTGCGGTCGTGTGCCGTGGCCGATGTCGCCGGTAAGTTGTCGCTCAACGTGGATAGTGAACATGCCACGAATCACTCGACGACCGCGCCCGGTACACACGCGATCGAAGTGCCGGCCATCACGCTGGCGCAGGTTTTGGACGACCACAGCCTGGCGCACTGTGATTTGTTGAAGCTGGACGCGGAAGGCGCGGAATACGGCATCTTGATGGGCGCCAGCCGTGATACGTTGCGCCAGATCAAGCGCATTGCCCTAGAGTATCATGATAATACGCCGGCCGGAAAGCATGACGAGTTGGTACGCTTCCTGCAGAGTAATGGCTTTCAAGTAGAGGTGTGCCCCAACCCGGTTCATCATTACTTGGGTTACTTGTACGCGATGCAGAACTAATCAGCAGACCTCGGAGGTTTTTGCGAAGCACCCCGCCGCGCAGCGGCGGGGGCAAAACCTCCGAGGCCTAAAGCAGTTCCCAAGTTGATTTACGATCCGGACTCGAGGCTTCAGCCGGAATCCGCCTAAAGGCTCGAGTCCAGAAGCCGTAAACTGGAATTTGCTCTAGAGTGCCACGGTATGACAATCGAACCGACAAAGACTATACCTCAACCGCAAACTTCATCAGCGAAGAACCGCTGGAACTGGCTGCCGATCGCATTGTTGCTGATCGGCATTTTGGCTTTCGGCGCGTATTTCCGCTTGGGCGGCCTGGATTGGAGCGAGGGCAACCCGCTGCATCCCGACGAGAACTTTCTGACGCAGGTCACCTCTACGATTCAGCCGCCCAAAGACCTCGGCGAATATTTCAACTCGGCCATTTCTCCGCTAAATCCGTACACTTATCCGAACTTCCCACTGTTCGTGTATGGCGACCTGCCGATCTTCATGACGCGCTATACGGCGGACATTCTCGACGGCCTGTGCCAAGCGAATCCTCAGTTGTGCGTGATGAAGGACGGCAACGTCATCCCCTTGGCCAGTTATGGCGGCATTCAGTTATTAGGCCGGGCGTTGTCTGCCTTCCTCGATCTGCTGACGCTGATCTTCATGTTCTTCATCGGCAAGCGGCTGTATGGCGTTAAGGTCGGCTTGTTGGCCGCGGCCCTGGGCGCGGCGACCGTTTTGCAGATTCAACAATCGCACTTCTACACGGCTGATATTTTTGCGACGTTCTTCGTCGCCGTGGCGATGTTCTTCATCATTCGCCTGGGCGACACGTTCTCGTGGCCCGACACGATCGCGGCCGGCGTGAGCAGCGGTCTGGCTGTTTCCAGCCGCATCAACGTGGCGCCCATCGTCGGCATTTTGGCCGTGGCGCTTTTGGTGCCCATCTTCAGCCGCTGGCGCGATCCGCAGCGCAAAGTCTCCATCGAAAGCGCCATCGCGCGACTGGTGGTCGCGGCTATCGTCACGCTCATTACCGTGCGTATCTTCATGCCCTACGCCTTCGACGGTCTGTTCAACTTAGATGTGCGCTGGACGAACAACATGACGTACATTCGCGGGTTGGTTAGCGGCGAAGATCCTGGCGGGCCTCCCGGCATTCAATGGGCGAATCGTACCGCTTTCGTCTTTCCGTGGATCAACATCGTCTTTTGGGGCATGGGTGTGCCGCTCGGGTTGGCCGCGTGGATTAGCTGGGCGTGGGCTACCTGGCAGACCGTCCTCACGCCCTACCTCAAGAATCGGCAGGGCCGGCTCTTCGAGTGGATCAGCGGTGTGATGCAGTCACGGCATTTGTTAATCTGGATTTGGATCACCGGCTACTTCGCGTGGCAAGGATCGCAATACTCGAAGTCCATTCGCTACGAGCTGCCGATTTATCCGTTCTTTTCGATCCTGACCGCGGCCGGCGTGTTGGCCTTCATCGATTGGGCTTTCCGCACTCGACGATCCACGATCTGGCGCGCGGTCTCGATCGCAGCGGCGGCCGTTGTCATCGTGGGGGCGTACGGTTGGGCGTTTGCCTTCACCGAGATTTATCGCCAACCGACGACGCGCGTGGCTGCCTCGCGTTGGATGTATGACGTCATTCCGACGGCGGTCACGCTGCACGTCACTCAAGATGGAGCGGCAAAACCGATTCAATTGCCCTTCCCTAACACGACCATGCTCGGTGTCGATAATCAACCGGTTGCGGCCGCCTTCGATGTGAAGACGCCGAGCACTCTGGATACGGCGACGATCAATCGCCTGATCGATCTCGCGGGCGATCCTGATCCGGAAACACTGCGCTTGACGATCAGCGTCACGGCGGATGGCGCCAACCCGATTGCTTCGTCTGATCTCACGGCTCACGTTGAACAGGCCGGTGCGCGTGGCGGATCATTCACCTTTAAGTTTGATCCGGTGGCGCTGCAACCTGGCAAGTATTTTGCCTTGCTCACGTCTGTCAGCGGCGCGCCCGTGCAGGCCGAGAGCAGCACCATCGCCGTCGAGGCGTGGGATGAAGCGGTGCCGGTGCGCGTCGATGGTCGCGACGGCTACAGCATCTATCACGGCGTCGAGATTCAACGGCAGTGGGAAGACAACGAGGAGAAGTTGAATCAATTGGTGGCGTGGCTCGATCAGAGCGACTATGTGACGATGAGCAGCAATCGCGCTTATGGTTCCATGTCGCGCATGCCGCGCCGTTATCCACTGACCTCGGAATACTATCGCACCATGTTCACAGGCGAACTGGGCTTCAAGTTGATCGGCTCGATCGAGTCCTATCCGACGCTGGGGCCGTTCACATTCCCCGATCAGGAAACGACACAAGCCTTAGGGCTGTGGCCTGATCCCACGCGTTGTCCGCTGGCGGGTGTATCCACCTGCCGCGACTTGATCAACGTGCCGCTGCCGCCCGCTGAAGAAGCCTTCAGTGTGTACGATCATCCACGGGTGTTGGTGTTTGAAAAGACGTCGGACTTCAGTGCTGAAAAAGCGCGCGCCGTGTTGGGCAAGATCGATTTGCGCGATGTGCTGACCGACATCTCGCCCAAATCGTATACGGAAGCGTCCAACGGGCTGATGCTGCCCGATCAAACGTGGCAGGCGCAGCAGGAGTCCAACACCTGGTCGGACTTGTTCGATCCGAATGGCGCGTTGAATCAAGCGCCTCTGTTGGGTGGCCTCGTCTGGTATGTGACGATCTTGCTCATCGGGTGGTTCGCCTTCCCGATCGTGTTTGCGGCGACCCCCGGGCTGCGCGATCGCGGTTACGGCATCGCGCGCATGGCGGGCTTGCTGGTGGCCGTGTTCGTCATCTGGTTCCTGGCGAGTTACAAAGTGGTGCCTTTTACGCGCACGACGATCTTGCTGAGCGTGTTGGGGCTTGGCTTAGTCGGCGGCATCGCCGCGTGGCGACAGCGGACGCAGTTGCGCGCGTTCTTGAAAGAGAATCGCAACACCGTGTTGATTGAGGAAGCGCTGTTTGGCGTGGCCTTTCTCTTCTTCTTGTTCGTGCGCTTCGGCAACCCCGATCTGTGGCATCCCGTGATGGGCGGCGAAAAGCCGATGGACTTTGCGTATCTTAATGCGGTGATCAAGAGCCAGTATTTTCCGCCCTATGATCCGTGGTTCGCCGGTGGACAGATCACGTACTATTACTTTGGCTTCGTGCTGATCGCCGCGCTGGTGAAGCTGCTGGGCATCATGCCGTCGATCGCCTACAACTTTGCGATCCCCACGTTGTTTGCCCTGACGGCGCTCGGCGCGTTCTGTGTGGCATTCAATCTGGTGCAGGCGATCGATAAATGGGGACTACCCACTAGGAGGCGCGATCAATCGAATTGGCGGAAGAAGCCGATCGTGATTGGCGTGATCGCCGCGGTGTTTGTCGTGTTCATGGGCAACCTCGGCGAGGTGCAGCAGCTGCAAGAGCAAATCTCCTTGCTCAGCCCATCTACTTTTAAGAGCAGTATTCAGCCGGTGAAACAAATCGTCGATACGGCGCAGGGCCTGAGCAAAATGGTCTTTGAAAACGCGCCGTTGAATTACCGTTCTGAATGGTGGTACTTCACGCCGACGCGCGAGATTCCTGCTCCGCCCGGTGAGGCCGGCCCGATCTCGGAGTTCCCTTACTTTACCTTCTTGTACGCCGACTTGCACGCGCACATGATCGCGTTGCCGCTGACGTTGTTGGTCCTAGCGCTGGCGGTTAGCTGGATCAAACGTCCGCCGTTGTGGGCGTGGGGGGGCATCGCCTCGATCGCGTTGGGTGGCCTGGCTGCGGGTGCGCTCCGTCCAACGAATACGTGGGACTATCCCACCTATCTGGTGATCGGCGTTGTGGCGTTGTTCTTCGGCATGTGGGCCAACGAACCGCTTGGAAAGATGTCGACGTGGGTGCGCTTCATCGCGCGCATCGTCGGCTTCGTGGTGATCGGCTTTGTGGCGTTTATGCCGTTCACGCAGAACTACGCCACCGCTTATTCGAGCATCGAAGGCTGGCAGGGATCGCTGACGCCGTGGTGGGCGTATCTCAATATCCATTTGTTGTTCCTCTTCCCGATCGCCACGCTGATCATCTGGGAGATCAAACGCTGGGGTTGGCGCTGGTGGCGCGCCTTGTGGCGGACGGTGTTGAAACACTGGCGCTGGGCCGTCATTCTGGCCGGGCTGGTGATCGCGGCGCTGATCTTCTGGTTGTATCGGGTCAATCGGGACGTGGTGCTGGCCGATGGCTCGGTCGCTCAACAACAGCGTGATGTGGTGTTGATCGCTGCGCCGATTGTGTTGGCGTGCCTGCTGTTAGCGATTCGCCCGCGTCTGGCGGTGGCTTATCGCTTCTGGTATTTCATCGTATGCTTGGCGGTGGCCCTGACGGCCGTCGTGGAGATCGTGGTGCTCAAGGGCGACATCAGCCGCATGAACACGACCTTCAAATTCTACATGCAGATTTGGGTGCTGCTGGGGATCAGCGCGGCGGTGGCTTTGGGCTGGTTGGCCGATCGTTTGCAGAACTGGCGCGGTTGGGGCGGTTGGGTGTGGAAGGGCTTCCTGGGCGTGTTGGTGTTTGCGTCGTTCATGTACATTCCCTTGGCGACGCGCGGCAAGCTGCTCGATCGCTGGACAGCGGAACAGCCCCCCAGTCTCAACGGCACCGATTACATGCTCTATGCTCAATATGATGATACGGGGCAACCCGTCTATCCATTGAAGTGGGATCTCGCGGCGATTACGTGGCTGCAAAACAATGTGCAGGGCACGCCGGTGGTTGCCGAAGCGGCCGGCGGAATTATGAACGTGCCGCTGTATCACTGGGTTTCGCGCATCTCGATCAACACTGGCCTGCCGACGATCGTGGGGTGGGACTGGCACCAGCACCAGCAGCGATCGATTATGCCGGGCTGGTTGATTGATCGGCGCTTGCAGGATGTCGCGTCGCTGTATGGATCGCCCGATCAGGACTTGGCCAAGAGCATTCTCGATCGGTACACCGTGAAGTATATCGTCGTCGGCAATGTAGAACGCGCGCATTATGCGTCGGAGGGCATCGCCAAGTTTGATGCCATGGTGGCGAATGGCGCCTTGAAGGTGGCGTATCAGAACGAAGGCACGATGATTTATGAAGTCATCCGATAACCTGTTGCGTGTTGCGTGGTTCGTGACCAGAGCATGCGCAACACGCAACACGCAATACGCAACAAAACTATGACCGATGCAATTGCTGTCTTCATGTGGTGGTTGATTATCCAGATCCTCGGCCTGGCGGTGTGGCCGCTGTTGACGCGCTGGCTGCGCTGGCTGCCCGATCGCGGTTACCTGCTGGCGAAGCCGATCGGGTTGTTGTTGGTCTCGTACGGCGTGTGGATCCTGGCGACGCTCGGCGTGCTGCAGAATACGACCGGCGGCATCCTCGTCGTGTTGATCGCTGTGGCCGCGCTGAGCGTGTGGGCGTGGCGCAGCCAGCAGAGCGAAGCACGCATAAACCTGCTGAACTTCTGGCGCGAAAAGTGGACGCTGTTCCTGGCCTATGAGATCGTGTTTGCCGTCATCTTGATCGGCTGGGCGATCTTCCGCGCGCATAGCCCCGATCTGTCCACTACTGAAAAGCCGATGGAGTTCGCGTTCTTCAACGCGATCAATCGCAGCCCGACGTTTCCGCCGCTGGATCCATGGCTCTCCGGTTATGCGATCGCGTATTACTACTTCGGCTATGTGATGATGTCGTTGCTGTACAAACTCACGGGTGTGACGTCGGGCGTCGCCTTTGGCTTGAGCAATGCCTTCTGGATGGCGTTGGCGGCGGCGAGTGCCTTCGGCGTGGTGGCTAATCTAGTGTTGTTGTTCAAAGAAAAAGCCAGGACAGCGGCCATCATCTTTGCCACGTTGGGCGCGGTGATGTTGGTGCTGATGGGCAACTTCGAGGGAGCACTGGAAGTGGCGCATGCCAACAACATGGGCTCGCCAGAGTTCTGGCAGGGTCTTGACATTCTGGAGATCAACGGTCCGGCTGTGCAAAATCCGGCGACTGTTCCCTGGTGGAATCCCCGCAGCGGAGGATTTGGTTGGATGTGGCGTGGCTCGCGCGTGATTCATGACTACCCGCCCGATCAGGTCAGTCCGCTTCTGTCGCAAATCACGGGCCTGCCTGTAGCTGCATCAAACGCCTATCAAGAAACCATCGACGAATTTCCGCAGTTCAGTTACATCCTGGGCGATATGCATCCGCACGTGCTGGCGCTGCCTTTCGCGTTGGTGATGATGGCGCTGGCGTTGAATTTGTATCAAGGCGCAGCCCGCGGTGAGATCACCTCGCTGTGGTCGGGTGATAAACGAGCACCATGGTGGTGGCTATCTGCATTGGCGGTGGGGAGTCTGGGTTTCCTCAATACGTGGGACTTTCCCATCTATGCTCTTGTGTTAGCGGCCGCGCTTGGTCTGGGTTACTGGCGCGCTGGAAATCTACGGCTTCGCACAGCAGGACTTGATCTGATCGTTTTAGGGGCGACGGGGTTTGCCTTCTACCTTCCATTCTATCGCGGCTTCAGTTCACAGGCGGGCGGCATCGCGCCGAATCTGTATAATGGCACGCGCTTCGCGCAGTTCTTTGTGATGTTCGGCCCCTTCCTGGTGATTGGCTTGATGTTTGGCCTGGCTCTAATCTATGCGGCGGTGCGTGACAAGCAAGCCCGTTGGTTGACCTTCATCGGGAAAGCGATTGCAGGCGGGTTGGGCGTTGTGGTGGCGTTGACCGTCATGGCGGGCGTGTTGGCCGGAGGACTCGCGTTGATCTCTGAGAAAGCCCGCGCTACTATTGAGGAGACGCTGAATGCGATGGCGCAGAACGGCTTGAGCGTGGGCGATCATCTCCTGGCGCGCGTCATCAATCCGTGGACGCCGCTGCTGCTGGGAATCGCGTTGGCCTCGATCGTGTTGTTGTGGATCGCGCGACGGAAGCCGAGCGCGATCGAGCCACAGGCTCCGCGTGACACCTGGTCGCCGATCGATTTTGTGTTGTTATTATTCGGCGTGGGGCTGCTGCTGACGATTGGCACGGAATTCGTGTTTCTCATCGATAGCTTTGGCTATCGCATGAACACGATCTTCAAGTTCTACTATCAGGCCTGGGCGTTGTGGTCGGCGGCCTCGGCCTTTGCCGCGTATTATCTGATCGCCGGGGCGCAGCTCAAGCCGATCGTGCGGAGTGCCGCCGCTGGTGCGGTGGTGGTCGTCGTCGCGCTGGGGTTGTTCTATCCGGCGATGGCGGTCCCGACGAAGATGGAAGTTGATCAGTCGACGCTGGATGTCTTAGCCTATACGGCCCAGTATGCGCCCGATGATTACGCGGCCGCTCAATGGTTGAATCAAAACGCGCAGGGAAACCCTGTGATTCTGGAAGCGCCCGGCGACGAGTATAATCCCGGCATGTCGCGCATTTCTACCTGGACAGGTTTGCCGTCGGTGGTAGGCTGGCACGGCCACGAAGGTCAGTGGCGCGGCAATTACGACATTCAAGGGCCGCGGATGAAGACGATTGAAGAAATCTACACCACGGGTGATGCGAATCGCATGCTGGAATTGCTGAAAGGGTATGACGTGCGCTATGTGATCGTCGGGCCGAACGAACAGCGGCTGTATCCCGGCGGTGGCTTGGCGAAGTTTGCGCAATACTTGTCGGTGGCGTTCCAGCAAGGAACGGTGGCGATCTATCTGGTTCCGTGATGAGCGAAGAGTGAAGAACGACATCCCACCCCAAGATGGGGATTATTTCATGAAAGCGACTGCGGTTGCAGCAAGTAACACTCCCCTTCAATCTGAAGTGGCACGGTCGATGGGCTTAGCTATTACGACCGAGGCGATGTTGTACACGGTTATCATTGGCGTGGCGGCGGTGCTGCGCCTGTGGAATTTGCAGGCTGCCCCGTTGACCACGCGTGAGGCGGCTCAGGCGCTAGCAGCGTTCAATGGGTCGTCGTTGCCTGCGGGCGGAAGTCCGTTGTTGTATGGATTGAATCAGGTGCTGTTTGGCTTGTTCAGCACGATGGTGAACGATGCAGGTGTGCGGCTCGGTGCGGCCTTGATTGGCACGATCATGGTGCTGCTGCCCGCACTATTCCGATCGCACATCGGACGCTATGGCGCGCTGGCCGCCGCGTTGATGCTGGCGCTCTCGCCCACGCTGGTGGTGGCCTCCCGATCGCTGGATGGATCGATCGGGGTGGCGACGTGCGCGTTGGCGGCGATCGGCTTGGGGCTGCGTTACTTCACCACGCACAAGCAGATCGATCTGATCGGGCTGGCCATTGCGATCGGGGTGGCGTTGGTCTGCGGTTCCGGCGTGATCACCGTGATGTTCGTGATCGTTCCAGCGTTGATCGTCATTCACCGCTGGGTAGCTTCGGATGAAGATCGTCTACGCGTGAAGCAATTGCAGCAGGAGTCACACACGCTGCGGCAAGCGCTGCTGTGGGGTGGGGCGGCATTTGTCCTGGCGGCGACGACGTTCTTCCTGCGCCCGAACGGCTTGGCTGGCGTGCCGGAGATTTTATCGGCGTGGTTGGCGGCGTGGGCCAACAGCGCCACTGGGAGCGCGCAGGTTTCGATCAGCGTAGTGCAGTTGGTCCAAATTCTGCTGACCTACGATCTGCTCATGCTGTGTTTTGGAGTGGCGGGGTTAATCTTCGCGTTGCGGCGCACGAGCGGGTTAAGTGTGCTATTGAGTGTGTGGGCCATTGGCGCGTTGTTGATGGTGATGCTACAACCCGGACGGCAGGTGTTGGATCTGACGCTGGTGCTGACGCCCTTGGCGCTGCTAGGCGGCAGTTTGCTGGATCGCGTCGGAACTGAATTAGAGCGACGAGGCTCATGGCGTGTGGATGGATTGTTTGCGCTGGTGGTCGCCGCCCTGGTTGGCTTTGTGGCGATTCGCGCCGGCAATGCGGCGATGGGACTGGTGCCGCCCACCGATTCGTTCCTGGGTATGCGGTTGAGCGTCTCTGAGACATTTTTCATTGGCGTGGTGTTGATCATGGTTGTGTTGGTCGCGGTGTTCGTGGTGTTGATGGGTTGGCGCGCCACGCTGCGGGCGGTAGCGATGACGTTGTTTGCGCTGCTAGCCGTGATGGCGTGGAGCAACGCGTGGCGCGTGACGCAGCTGCGACCGGGCGATCCGCGCGAATTGGTGTGGGGGCCAACGACCACTTCGCTGGACGTGAGCGCGATGACGGAAGCCATCGCGGCGGCGTCGAAACGAAACACCGGGTTTCTCGATCAGGTGCCGGTGGCGGTGACGTTGCCGCAGGACGATCCAGTGGTGCGCTGGTATCTGCGCCGGTTCAAGAACGCGCAGGTCAACGCCGTCATCGCCGATCTGGCGCCGGTGATTGTGGCGCCCCTGGGAAGTTCCTTCCCCCCCAATGTGTCTGACGCTTACCAGGGCAAGCAATTTGTGATACAGACGCAATGGGATGCGGCGCAGCTCACCGATAATGACTTCATGCGCTGGTGGCTCTATCGTGAAAGCGATCTGCCGCCGACGCCCGTGCAGACGATGGTCGTGTGGTTAAAAGTCAAGCCATAGTAAAGGGCAGGCACAGATATGAATGTCGTGTGCCTTTCTCCACAATCGCCGCTATGGCTTGTTGTTCCTGGCCGGATTGATCGGCGAGGTAGTGCTGAAGTTGGTATTGAAAATCTAATCCTCTCTGCGACCCCTTAATCGAAATAATGTCGTTTCAACTGAGGGGCAGTGGAAATCCAAGTTCGAAGTTGAAAATTCTATGAGCGCAACGACTCCTACACAATCCAAAACCAGCTGGCTCGATCGGATGATCTGGCCGGCCCTGAACCTCGACGTTGAGAAGCTGCTGTACTTGCTCTTGATCGTGGCGGCCATCCTCACGCGCTTCGTGGCGCTGGGCGATCGGGCGATGAGCCACGACGAGAGCTTGCACGCTTACTATTCGTGGAATCTCTACAAGGGCGGCGGCTTCTCGCATACGCCGTTGATGCACGGCCCGTTCCTGTTTCACATCAATGCCTTGATCTATAGCCTCTTCGGCGCAGACGATTTCACGGCGCGCATTTCGGTGGCGGTGTTCGGCGTCGCACTAGTGGCGCTGCCTTACTTCATGCGGCGCTGGCTGGGCCGCTTGGGTGGTTTAGTTGCGTCGTTCATGTTGTTGATCTCGCCGTCGATCTGGTATCACGCGCGTTACATCCGTGACGAAGCCTACATGTTGACGTGGGGCCTGATCATCATCTGGGCGATGTTCGCTTACTGGCGGAGCCGTGATCGAAAGTGGCTGTACCTCATCGCCGGGTCGCTGGCGTTCGCCTACATCTCGATGGAGTCGGCCTTTATTTTTTGCATCATCTTCGGTGCGTTCGCCGCGGTGGTGACGCTGATCGAATTATCCAAGCAAAAAGATTTTTGGGGCGGCCTCTTCGGTCGGGCGGTATTGGGACTGGGTGTCGCCGCATTGATCGCCATCGGCGTGGTGATCGTGCAAACGTTCATCATGGGCGCGATCGGACTGGGGCCTGGCGATGCGATGCCGTTTCCGCAGCCGCCGCAGCCTTTGCAGCCGGGGCTGGCCATCGAGTTTAGCGCGCAACTCATGTATTGGATACAAATGCTGGGTGGCACGGCCAAGCTCTTGCTCTTTACGCTGGTGCCCGCCGTGGCCATCGGCGTGGGGTTGTATTACTGGTTCAAATTCATTCTGCCGGCGCGGCTGCGTGAAGCGCCGGGGTTCGATCTAGCGGCGTTGATCTTGACGTTGAGCTTGTTCATGCTCTCAGCCGGGGCCTTGGTCTTTCTCAATCCGGCGTGGAAGACACTCTTCGGATCGGAATTTGTGGCCGTCAAATTCTTCACCGATGGTAACTTCCCCACCAACGACATCGGCCCGGTCATGCGGCTCGCTGCGTTGTTCGGCGCCTTTGCGGCGGCCTCCGCGGCGATCGGCTGGTGGTGGAACCGCCGGGTGTGGCTGATCTCCAGCGTGATCTTTCTCGTCATTACCGTGCCCTTCTTCACGACGTTCTTTACGAATGGCGTCGGCCTGGGCACGGGCTTTGTCGGTTCGTTGGGTTACTGGCTGGAGCAGCAGGGCGTGAAGCGCGGCTCGCAGCCTATCTACTATTACTTCATCGTCACCCCGATTTACGAATATCTACCGATGTTGATCGCGAGCATCGCCGCGATCTTCTACAGCGTGCGCGGCATCATCCATTGGCGGCGCGGCGTGAAATCTACAGCCGATTGGGATCTGCGTCTCTTCGTCCCTTTCTTGATCTGGTGGTGCTTCGCCAGCTGGATCGCTTTTTCTTATGCGGGGGAGAAGATGCCGTGGCTCATGGTCTATCTGGCTTTGCCGATGGTCATCTTGAGTGCGCGTTTCCTGGGCGATTGGTTCGAACGCATCCACTGGCGCGCGTTTATTGCCGAACGGTGGTGGCTGGTTGCCTTGCTCTTAGCTGCGGCCATTGTCTCCGGCGCGTGGTTGGTGGGCAGCGTGCAGAAAGCCTTCGGCGGGCAGCAGCTCGATAACCTGTCCAGCTTTGGAGCCTGGTTCGCGGCTCTGGTGGTATGCGCCTTCTCGATCTGGGCGTTGTGGTCAGTGCGTCCGCGTCCTACGTGGCCAACCTTGCTGCGCCTAGCCGCGTTGTTGGGCGTGTTGGTGTTGACGGTGTTGACGATTCGCACCGGCTGGATTTGGAACTACATCAACTACGATTCCGCGTTGGAGTTCGGCGTGTATGCGCATGGCGGCCCCGGCTTGAAGATTGCCATGAACCAGATCGAGGAGTTGTCCAGGCGCACGACCGGTGGACTGAACATTCGCATCGGATTTGATGCCGATGCCTCGTGGCCCTATTACTGGTATCTGCGTGATTACCCGAATAAATTCCAGTATTCGAACTCACCCTCCCGATCGGATCTCGACGCCCCGATCATTCTCTCCAGCGGCAAGACGTGGGATGTGGTCGATAGCGTGTTGAGCAAGACGCATACCTATTGGCAGAGTCATCGCATCTGGTGGCCGATGGAAGATTATAAGGTCTTTGCCGATTGTCCGCCCAACGAAGTCAATGGGGTGACGGGTGCGACCACTCCCGTGACGGCTTATGATGAAAACGGCGACAAGCAGATCGATGAGAGCGAGAAGCGCAACGGTGATGCGCGCTGCTCGGCGTACAGCTTGCGCCATCTGCCGGAATACGCGGGCACGCTGGCGCAATGGCTGATCGAACCTGCGCGGCGCAACGCCTTGATGGACATCTTCCTCAATCGCGATTACACCCAATACGATCAATTGCGCGGCGGTATTCACAAGCCCGACAATTGGCCGTTGGCGGAGGACTTCCGCTTGTATGTGAAGCGCGATGTCGCGCCGTTGATTTGGACCGAAGCGTTGGGCACGGTGCAGCCGGTCACGCCGACCGTCGATCCTTACGTGGAGGGCTGGCGTGACATCGCGGCGGTGCAAGTCTTTGGGGCGGGTGTGGGCACGGGGCAGGGACAGTTCCAATCGCCGCAGGGAATTTCTGTGGGTGAGGATGGATCGATCTATGTGGCCGATAGCTTGAACAATCGCCTTCAGAAATTCGACCAGAACGGCCAGTTTGTAGCGATTTTCGGTGGACCGACCGACGGGAATTTGCCCGGCCAGTTCAAGGAACCGTGGGATGTGGCCGTCGCTCCGGATCAGTCGATCTATGTCGCGGATACGTGGAATCATCGGGTGCAGCACCTCAGCCCCGAGGGCGCTTCGCTCAAAGCCTGGGGGTCAGAGGGCAACACCGATGGGCAGGCCGCCGGCAATGAAGGTGTGTTCTTCGGGCCGCGTGGCATTGCCACCGACCAGGAGGGACGCGTGTTAGTGGCCGATACCGGCAATAAGCGCATCCAAATCTTCAACGGTGACGGGACCTTCGGCAGCCAATTTGGCGGATCGGGTTTGCAGCCCGGCCAGCTGGATGAACCAGTCGGCATTGCCACCGATGCGCAGGGCAATATCGTCGTGGCTGATACATGGAACGGACGTGTGCAGATCTTTAGTCCCCAGGGTCAATCGTTAAGTAGCTGGGAGATCGACGGCTGGTTGGACAAAGACAAAGTTGGCAAGCCGTATCTTGCCATCGATGGGAAGTCGCGCATCTATGTGGCCGATCAAATCGGGCGGCGCATTCTGGTGTTCAATGAATCCGGTGGTTACCTGGGCAGCTTCGGTCAGTATGGCAATGACACGCGTGGCTTCGGTCTGCCCAGCGGCATTGCCGTCGATAAAGAGGGCTACGTCTACGTCGTGGATGCGGTCTTTGGGCGCGTGCTGAAATATCCGCCCTTTGAGGCAGCTACCGCGAAAGAGGACAAAGTTCCGTAGCGTTGATGCTTCCCGCCGGTTCAGCAGTTCTTAATCTGACTTCGTAGTAACGACCGTAGTAACGACTCGTAGTAACGACTTCAGTCGTGGTTTGCGGCCAAAAAGCGACTGAAGTCGCAACTACCGGCGTNNTTGTTTTCATATTGAGAATTGCTGCCGCCGATTTGAGCTTTGAAGCTGGCGGGATGTACTTGTTGTATAATGATCCAGCATGGAATAATCCCCGTCTTTTGGGGGGAGTGACTCTAACACCCGGAGGACAGCTGTGAAACTGCACGANNGCATACCGGTTCCCAGAGGCGAGGTTGCGACGGTACCGGAAGATGCGCGGCGCATCGCGCGCGATCTGGGTAAACGCGTCGTCATCAAAGCGCAGGTGCTGGTGGGCGGGCGCGGCAAGGCCGGCGGCGTGAAATTAGCCAACACGCCCGATGAAGCCGAGGTGGTAGCCGGTCAAATCCTCGGCATGAACATCAAGGGGTTGACGGTGCGCAAAGTGCTGGTGGATGAAGCCGCCGACATTGCGCAAGAGATCTATCTCGGCATCGTGCTCGATCGGTTGCAGCGCCGCGCCGTGATGATGGCCTCAGCCGCGGGCGGCATGGACATCGAAGAAGTCGCGCGCACGGCTCCCGAGAAGATCATTCGCGTCGCCATCGATCCGTTCCTGGGTCTGCGCGAATATCAGACCCGCCAGATCGCCTACGGCATCGGCCTCAAACGCGAACTCCTCAAAGATTTCAACACGATCGCGCAAGGGCTGTATCGCTGCTTCGTCGATCTGGACGCCAGCCTCGCCGAGATCAATCCGTTGATCGTGACCAGCGGGCATACGCTGCAAGCGGTGGATGGCAAGATTCTGGTCGACGATAACGCGCTGTTTCGTCATCCCGATTTGGCCGCGCTGCGCGATCTAGATGAAGAAGCGCCCTCGGAAACGGAAGCGCGCCAGCGCGGTTTGTCGTACATCAAACTGGACGGCGAGATCGGCTGCATGGTAAACGGTGCGGGCCTGGCAATGGCGACGATGGATATGACCAAGTTGTTCGGCGGCAGCCCCGCCAACTTCCTGGACATCGGCGGAGGCGCCCAGGCCGACAAGGTGGCGGCGGCCCTGCGGTTGATTCTGGCCGATCCCAACGTGAAAGCCGTGTTGTTCAATATTTTTGGCGGCATCACGCGCTGCGATGAAGTGGCGCGCGGCATCGTGGCGGCGTTGGAAGAAGTAAAGACCGACGTGCCGATGGTGGCCCGTCTGGTGGGCACGAACGAAGAAGAGGGGCGGCGCATTCTGGCGGCGGCGAACATGCAGACCGCGAGCACGCTCGCCGAAGCGGCGCAAAAGGCGGTCACGCTGGTGAAGGGCGAAGCGGGTGTGGTGAAATTGCCGCCGGTCGAGATCAAGCCGTTGAAGGTCCGCGCAGCGGCGAAGAAGCCCGCGACAAAAAAGCCAGTCAAGAAATCCGTCGTCAAGAAGCCGGTTGTAAAGAAGAGCGCCACCGCGCGGAAATAACTGCCGTGGAGCAGGAGGGCAGCATGAGCACCTCTTCAGGGTCGCGTGATCAAGCAGTATTGGATAACATGCTGGCGCCAGTCGATGAAACTGGTGAGACGGTAGTCCTGATCAATTCGCAAGGCCATCGATTTGTCGTGATGCGCGAGGCAGATTATCGCGGCTGGCAGGAAACCCAATATCTGTTGTCCTCGGCTGGAAACGCTCGTGTCTTGCGCGAGGCCCGCGCTGAAGCGATGGAAGATTCCCGCGATCTGAAGGATGTGCTGGATGAGTTGGCTGGTTAAACTCACCCACCAGGCTGAACGCGATTTGAAGCACTGGCGAAAGCATGATCGTTCCACATTCGAAAAATGTCTTGAACTTCTGAATCAATTAGAGATTGATCCGACTAATTTGGAAACGGCCGGGCACCCGGAATGGCTCAAAGGCGATCTTGTTGGTTGTATGTCACGCCGGATTAACCAAACCGATCGCTGTGTCTATGAAGTGCTGGATGATGTGAAAGTGATTCGTGTGCTTCAGCTGCGTTTCCATTACGACGATCGGTGAAGGCGAAGTAAACGAATTGAGTTTGGAGCCACTGCATGGCGATTTGGAACATCCGCTTTTATATCGACCCAGAAACGGACCAGCCGCACATTTACGGTCACCACGTTTCTGAGGATGAAGCGGCAGAAATTTTGCTGAACGCGAGCGAGGATCGGCATGGCGAAGACGGGTCACGAGTGGCGATCGGGCAAACTGAAGCTGGGCGTTACTTGAAGATTATCTACGTTCCCGATCCCATTCCTGGTAGTGTGTTTGTTATCACCGCTTACGAATTGAGCGGCAAAGTGCGAGCGGCATTTCAACGCCGCCGGCGCAGGAGAAAATAATGGCTCATACGAATCAACTACCCCCGGGTTGGGATGAAGAACGCGTACGGCGCGTGATCGCCCATTACGAGAGCCAGACAGACCAACAGGCCATTGCCGAAGACGGCGCGGCTTTTAAGAGCGGGCGGCGCACGGTGGTCGAAGTTCCGGCTGAACTCATGCCGGTGATTCGTGGCTTGCTTCAACTCTTGCCACCAGCCGCTAAACCGAAGACCCCCAAATCAGCGGGGCGTAGTTCACGCGCGAAATCATTGGAGGCCAAATGAGCATTCTCGTCGGCAAATATACGCGCCTGATCGTGCAGGGCATTACCGGCCGTGAAGGCGAGTTTCACACGAAGCAAATGATCGAATACGGCACCAAGGTGGTGGGCGGTGTCACGCCGGGCAAGGGCGGCGAGTGGGCCGCCGGGGTGCCGGTGTTTGACACCGTTAAAGAGTCAGTCGAGGCGACTGGTGCGAACACCTCGGTCATTTTTGTCCCCGCACGTTTTGCCCCTGACGCCATTCTGGAAGCAGCGGACGCCGGGATCGCGTTGATTGTGTGCATTACCGAAGGCGTCCCAGTGCTGGATATGATCAAAGTGCGTGCCTACCTCGATACCAAGCAAGGCGTGCGTCTGATCGGCCCTAACTGTCCCGGCCTGATCACGCCCGGCGAAGCCAAGGTCGGCATTCTGCCCGGACACATCACCAAGCCGGGTCACGTGGGCATTGTCGCGCGCAGCGGCACGTTGACCTACGAAGTCATCTACGCGCTGACCAATCGCGGCATGGGGCAAAGCAGCTGCGTCGGCATCGGCGGCGATCCGATCAACGGCACCAACTTCATCGACGTGCTGCAGATGTTTGAAGATGATCCTCTCACCGATCAGGTGGTGCTCATCGGCGAAATTGGCGGCTCGGATGAAGAGCGCGCGGCGGAATTTATTGCGGCGAAGATGTCCAAGCCGGTCACCGCCTTCATTGCGGGTCAGACCGCGCCTCCGGGCAAGCGCATGGGCCACGCTGGGGCCATCATCGAAGGCGGCGCTGGCACGGCAGCCGGCAAGATCGCCGCGCTGGAAGCCGTGGGCGTGCGGGTTGCCAAGCACCCTGAAGAGATTCCCGATTTGTGTGTCCACGCGGTACGCTAGATACTAGCACATCCACCAGAGCCGACTTGACTGTCGGCTCTGAGGTTTTTAATCAAGATCAAACAATTGCATGTGGAGACGCAAATCTGTTGATGGTATAATCGCTGCTACTATGAGGTAAGTTAATGATTCTGAGCAGAATTGTCCCAACTCCTGAACAGCGGAGGATGTTTTTTCTTGATCCTAACAGACCTATCCTTTTGTCAGGACGCGTTGGAAGTGGTAAGACTTCAATTGCTATTCTTCGAGCAGCGCAACTACTACGTTTTTATGAGCGACAAGGCCTTGTATCTCCAAAGATTGGATTCTTCGTATTTAATAACACGCTGAAGGTCTATTTAGAGACTTTGGCTAATCTGGAGATCTCCTCTGAGCAGTATGAAGTATCGACCCTTGATAGATGGTGTCGATCATTTCTAGAGGGGCATAACCTCTTGCAACTGACAATTGCTGATCCAGGAGTTAGCAGAGCTTGCCTGCGTGAAGCTATCCGTTCTGCTGGATTAGCAGCTCGAAGGCCAGAGGTAACAAATCTAGGCGAGGATTTTCTGGTAGAGGAAGTTGACTATCTTTTAGGCCGTTTTGGGCGTGATACGCATAGATACGTACTCTCCGAGAGAGTTGGGCGTGGCGAGCAACCAGCTCTAGATGAATCGATGAAGAGTGCTATTGCTGAAGAAATCATACCAAACTATCAGCTTGCTCTTGAAGCGCGTGGATTGATTGATTGGAATCAAATGCGTGATCAAGCGCTCTCGTATATGCAAATTGGTGCTCATTATAACCGATATGAGATCGTTGTTGTTGATGAGGCTCAAGATCTGCATGCATTACAGATTCGTATTGCTCTAGAATTGGTGAACACTAATACAAGAGCTATTACCTTTGTTAGAGATGGCACTCAACGAATCTACAAGGCTCAGTACTTCCCGAATTTGGCC
>PMCF01000332.1 GCA_003154115.1 Anaerolineae bacterium | reverse complement strand
TCAGCCTGTGGGATGTGTCGAATCCGCAGATGCCATTTGAGTTAGATGTGCTGCTCAGCGGTCATAACGGCGAAGTGTCGAGCGTCGCTTTCAGTCCGGATGGCAAGACGCTGGCCTCGGGCAGTTACGACGGGACGATCATCTTGTGGGATGTGTCGAACCCGAAGTCGCCCGTTCAGTTAGGCACGTCGCTCAAGGGTCATAGCAATGTGATACGGAGTGTGGCCTTTAGCCCGGATGGGAAGACGCTGGCTTCGGGCAGTGATGACAAGACGATCATTCTGTGGAATGTCGATCCCGTTTCGTGGCAAGCGTGTGCCTGTCAGCTCGCTGACCGCAACCTTACCCGCGCCGAATGGCAGCAGTACATGGGCGATGAACCTTATCGCAAGACGTGCGAACAATGGCCACTTGAGCCGGAAGCAACACCTACTCCCACCCCCTAACCATCCATCACGCATTCATCAACTAAAGGTCTTCAATGCCCATCAAGAAAAGCGAGTTGTACAGTTCCCTCTGGAAATCCTGCGACGCGCTACGCGGCGCGGCGGGATGGACGCGTCGCACTTCGCAAGGACTACGTGCTGGTCTTGCTCTTCGTCAAGGTCGTGTCCGACAAGTATGCCGATCAGCCGGGTGCGCCGATCGAGGTGCCGCCGGGCGGGCGCTTCGCGGATATGGCCGCGCTCACGGGCGACAAGATCAATAAGATCATCTCCTCGCCTTCAAGAAATCAAGCCCCGCTTTGGGGGCAGTGCATCCGTAGAAATAGTTGACCATTCAGAGGTTTGATCATAGAATGACAGGCAGAGTTGTTTGGCTAACACACATTCGGGCATTGGCACACAAAGGTGTTGGATGGCTCGATCGGACTGCTGCAAAAAGAACGCCCGCGACGATGCCACCTGCGGTGGTACGGCCTCGGGGGCTGATCACCAACGCGCAATGACCGCGTCGGTGTTGATCGTACCTTACACTTGTGCGCTGTTCGCGTCGATCGCGGACGGCGCTTTTTGTCATCCGCGTCCTCGCGGTCAACAAAGGAGCGCCCCATGATTCTCTTGAATCCCCAGAAACACAGCCGCTATTATCCAGACGAACGCTCGCGGGAGATCATGCTCAAAACCATCGAGTTCTTTGAGAACAAGGGCAAGCGCCAGCTCAAGGCCGACGACCGCGAGCGAGTCTGGAACGCCGACTTTGTCGAGTTTCAAAAACAGAACCAGGCTTTCTACCACCTCTTGACACCCCCGGGCTACGGCGACGCCGACTGCCGCTGGGACACGTGGCGCAATTGCGAGTTCAACGAGATTCTGGCCTTTTACGGGCTGTGCTACTGGTACACCTGGCAAGTGTCCATCCTGGGTCTCGGCCCGATTTGGCAGAGCGCGAACGAAGGACTCAAGCGCCGGGCGGCGCAGTTGCTCAAGGAGGGCGAGGTGTTTGCGTTTGGCCTGTCGGAGCGCGCGCACGGCGCCGACATTTATTCGACCGAGATGCGCCTCACGCCGCAACCCGATGGGACGTATCGCGCCGACGGCGAGAAATATTACATCGGCAACGGCAACAAAGCGCCGATGGTGTCCACCTTCGGCAAGCTTGATGGCACGGGCGATTACGTGTTCTTTACGGCGGACTATCGCCACCGCAACTATGACCTCATTCAGAACGTCTGCACGCAGACCCAAAACTATGTCGCCAACTTTGCGCTGCATGACTATCCCGTGACGGATGCCGACATCCTGTCCCAGGGGCAAGCCGCGTGGGACGCCGCACTCAACACCGTCAACATCGGCAAGTACAATTTGGGCTGGGCGTCCATCGGCATCTGCACGCACGCCTTTTACGAAGCGATTCGTCACGCCGCTTATCGCCGCTTGTATGGCATGGCCGTAACGGATTTTCCACACGTCCAGCACATGTTCACCGAGGCTTACGCGCGGCTGGTGGCGATGAAACTCTTTGCGCTGCGAGCCGCGGACTATCTGCGCTCGGCCTCAGCGGACGATCGGCGTTATCTCCTCTACAATCCCGTCGTCAAGATGAAGGTGACGACGCAGGGCGAGGAAGTCGTCAACCTGCTGTGGGACGTCATTGCGGCCAAGGGCTTTGAAAAGGATATGGTCTTTGAGATGGCCGCGCGGGACATTCGCGCGCTGCCAAAGCTGGAAGGGACGGTCCACGTCAATATCGCGCTGATCGTCAAGTTCATGTCCAACTATTTCTTCAACCCCGCCGAGTATCCAGAGGTGCCGCAGCGCACCGAGGCCGTTAATGATGATTTCCTCTTTCACCAAGGGCCGGCCAAAGGTCTCGGTAAAATTCAGTTCCACGATTACCACACGGTGTTCAACGCCTACACCCTCCCCAACGTCGACGTGTTCAAGGAACAGGTCGCGGTGTTCAAAGAGCTGCTCGCGCGGGCGACGCCCACCGAAGCCCAGCAAAAAGACACCGACTTTTTATTGGCGCTGGGCGAGGCGTTCACGTTGGTCGTGTACGCGCAGCTTATCCTGGAAAACGCCAGGCTGTACTGCGTGGACGACGACACCGTGGATCAGATTTTTGATTTCATGGTGCGCGACCTGAGCAAATTTGCGCTGCAACTCTATGGCAAGCTCAGCAGCACGCCCGCGCAGATGGATTACTGCCTCAATCTGATCCGCAAGCCGGCGGTGGATGAAGCGCGCTATCAGCGAGTGTGGAGTCAGGTGCATGCGTTGAAGGACGAGTACGAGATGAATCCGTAACTGAAAGGTCTAAACATGGACGAACGGCCGTGGTTCAAGAGTTACGATCCGACGATGCCGCGCACGCTGCGCCCGTATCCTGACAAGACCCTATTGGACGTGATCGGCGAGACCGCGCGCGAACGGCCTGACCATCCGGCTCTGATTTTCAAAGGCGCGCGCCTGACCTACGCCGAGCTGGCGCAGTTGACCGATGCCTTTGGCGCAGCGCTGGTGACTCAGGGCGTCAAGAAAGGCGACCGCGTGGCGCTGCTCTTGCCCAACTCACCGCAGGCCGTCATCGCGCAAGTCGGCGCCTGGAAAGCCGGCGCGATTGTTTCGCCGCTCAATGCCCTCTACACCGAGCGCGAGTTGGAATACGCGCTGAACGAAACGGGCGCCGAGACGGTCATCGTGTTGACGCCGTTCTACACCAAGATCAAAGCGCTCCAGCCGCGCACGTCGATCAAGCGCGTCATCGCCACCAACATCAAAGAATATTTGCCGCCCGTGGTGCGCCTGCTGTTTACGGTGGCCAAAGAAAAGAAAGAAGGTCATCGCGTCACGCTTCAGCCGGGCGATCTATGGATGAGCGATCTGATCAAGCAACATGCCGCCGGCAAGCCGAACGTTGCGATCGGCCCCTCGGATCCGGCGCTGCTCCTGTTCAGCGGCGGCACGACGGGCCTGCCCAAAGCGGCCCTGGGCACTCACCAGGCGATTGTGATGACGGCGCTGCAGCTGCGCGCCTACGGGCGGGCTGTGCTGGAAGACTGGAAGGACATCCTCACCTGGGTCATGCCGAACTTTCACGTCTATGGCAACATGGCGATGAGCTGCTCCTTCGTCGCACACTGGACGATGGCGGTTGTGCCTAATCCGCGTGATGTAGACGATTTAGTGAAGACGATCCAGAAGGTGCGCCCGTCATGTCTGCACGGCGTGCCGACCTTGTTCATCGCCTTGCTCAATCACCCGGCCGTCAAGGCGGGCAAGGTGGACTTCAAGTCCATGAAATTGTGCTGGTCGGCGGCGGCCCCGTTGATGGCCGAGACCAAGCAGCGCTTCGAATCACTCACCGGCGGCTGGCTGCTGGAAGCTTACGCGATGACCGAGACGATGCTCGCGGCTGTGTGCTGTCCGGTGCATGGCCAGTACAAAGAAGGCTCGGTCGGCGTGCCACTGCCCGATGTGGACCTGCGCATCGTGGACGTGGAGAGCGGCGAGCAGACGCTGCCCGTCAGGCAGATCGGCGAGATCATCATTCAAGCGCCGCAGATCATGGTGGGCTATTGGGAACATCCCACCGAAACCCGTAACATGATACGCAATGGCTGGGTCTACACGGGCGATCTCGGCTACCTGGACGAGGACGGCTATCTCTTCATTGTGGATCGCAAGAAGGATCTGATCAAGCCGAGCGGCTTTCAAGTCTGGCCGCGTGAAGTGGAAGAGATCATTGCCACGCACCCGGCCGTGGCCGAGGTGAGCGTGGCCGGTGTGCCGGATAGCACCCAGGGCGAAGCCGTCAAGACCTGGGTGGTAGTGCGACCGGGCCAGCAGGTTACGGTGGAAGAACTACGAACTTTTTGCAAAGACAAACTGGCGGGCTACAAAATCCCCCGGAAAATCGAGTTCAGGGACACCCTGCCGAAAACGATGGTGGGCAAAGTGCTGCGGCGCGAATTGGTCAAGGATGAAGCGACAAACAAAACCTAAAGCTGCCCAATCCACCCGCGTTTGAGCCGACGCACTGTGCCGCCTGCGGCCGCGTGATTTCGCCGAGCTATGACGGCTATTCAATGGCCGAAGGCAGGTATTTCTGTGAGCGTTGTTCGGCCAAGCGGATGCGGGCCGCCTGATCATCGATGATACGTTGGCCCATCACACCCGGTGTGGGATGGACTGGCTGGCCTACTTGTGGGATCACGCGGAAGGGCAATATGCTTGGGCTCACGACGTGGTCACCGCGTACTACGTCAATCGGTCTGACCAGTTTCCGGTAGACATTCGGCTGTGGTTCCAGTTTCAGGCCAAGAAGGAACGGACGAAACTGCAGCAAGCTGCGACCGACTTGAGCGCACGATCCGCGTTGGTCGAGTATCGGCAAACGCTTGACCGCGTGGCCCACGTACATGGGTCGAATGTTGCTCGTTCATGGGAAAGACCTCCTATCTGTGAGTGTTTCCCCTGACGAGGCCAGAGCAGGAAAAAGTATGGGGACGTCTCCCAGCGTTTTCAATGAGATCCAGCCTCGCCATACGGTGGGACAACCATACTCTATCGCACAATGCGGTGGCGCGGGTAACGACCAGTGGGGCGTGTAACCGCTTAAAGCGGCAATGTAGCTGAGCCGATCGCCCTGTTCGCCCATCCAAAGCCGGTAAATGATTTCCCGCGTGATCAGCGGCGCGAGGAAAGGCGCCTCGGCCGGGGTGTCCACCAACCTGACGAGCCGCACCACCGCGTCCAGCAGTTCCGCATCCAACGAGCTTACATTGAGAGCTCTTACATCGGCCTGATTTTGCAAGGATGGATGATCGGTCTCGACCATGACCGAGCCGACGAGGGTGGGGTCGAGTTCCAGACGGAGGCTGAGGTACGGCTGCTCCTTCGACGCGTCGAGGACGTGACCCACGAGGGGCAACTCGGCGGTAAGGAGAAGGTAGTGAGAGGGGTCATAGCACATACCCCCTTAATCCCAGACAGGAGTTCTGAAAATGCAAACACGAAAACTTGGCAACAGCCATCTGGAAGTCTCGGCCCTTGGGCTTGGCTGCATGCGAATGAGCTTCGGCGACAAGCCGGTCGAAAGACAAGAGATGATCGATTTTTTGCGTGCGGCGGTTGAACGTGGCATCACCTTCTTCGATACGGCGGAAGTCTATGGTCCATTCACCAACGAAGAACTGGTGGGCGAGGCGCTTGAGCCGTTTCGCGGGCAAGTGGTGATCGCCACCAAGTTCGGCTGGAAGCACGGAGAGAAGGGGCCGCATCCTAGCATTGGGGTGGACAGCCGGCCAGAGCAGATCAAGCGGGTGGCCGAGGCGTCGCTCAAGCGCCTGCGGGTCGAGGCCATCGACCTGTTTTACCAGCATCGGCCCGACCCG
>PMCF01000225.1 GCA_003154115.1 Anaerolineae bacterium | reverse complement strand
TGGCGGTGACGCGCACTAAGCAGCAGCTGTGTCTGCACGGTCTGCACAGTGAGCCTCAGTCGCAGTTTCTGACCGAAGCGAAATATGCCATGACGCTGGACGCCGTGGCCGAGATACAACAGGTGCTGGCCTGTGATCCGCAAGATTGGCAGGCCAGTGATCTGCTATCCGTGCTGCGACATATCACGGCCTTCGGCCTGGAAAGATACTTTCAGCAGTGGTGGGTGGCGGCGCGCGAACAGAAAAGCGCACTGGCACACGCGATCCAGCGCCTCTACGCGGCCGTTCAGCAACGTGGTTGGCTGACGCGCTTTAATTTAACGCCGACGCAGGTGACGATCTGGCGGGATATGGCGCCGCTGCAACTTGAAGATGGCCCGCTCGATTTTCCCGGCCTTGAGCGGTGTCTGCCACCTGACAATTCCGGTGGCGTGAGCGAACCAGCTATGATTCAGGCAGGAACGTGGCTGCTGTGTGACGCCGGCTGGGCGCGCATCGAACGCATGGTGCTACCATCGGGTGAAGTGGCAACCGGCAGTGTGCGCCGCACGGCGCCGGCGCGCTTACTGGCGACGTTACGGCCTGGAACTGATGCGGAGGTAATCGAGATTGATCTGATCAAGCGATGTCTGATGTTCGAGGAGACTGAGCGGGTCTTTGTCTGCGGGCGCTGCAACACTTTCATCAGCCGCGATCTCAATCTGTTGCTCAATCAACACAACCGGGTCGCGCACGGTGGAACGGGCGCACAGTATCGGCAAGTCCAGCAGAATACATGGACGTTGACTCGCTGCGTCTTTGCAGCGCAGCCGCCGGGCAATGTCTTTGAGGATCTCCAAATCTGAGAGTAGCGAGGGAAAGACTGGGGACAAGGCCGGGGATATACCACTCCTTTCCCCAAATAGGTACTTCTACGCATTGACTTTCACCCCCTCTTGCCGAGGATAGCACCAGTCAATGACTCATTCCGCTTAAGCAAGATCAGCGTCGTTCTTTAGATTTGCAGCGCGCTGCCAAAACGGAATCAGTCAGCGACTCATTCCGCTGGCTGTATCGCCACCAAAACACCTGAACAGTGCGCCTCAGCCAATAAACGGAATCAGTCAAATCACTCATTCCGTCTTCGAGTGTGCGTGAAATCAGCCTGTTTTCAAGCGAAAATTGCAATCGGCCCGCCGGTCAATCGCTGTAGTCTTAATGCGCTTCGTGCTAGCCAATGTCATCGGCTGCCGCAGCGTCTCAAATGTCCCAAGCGATTCAAGTCACCCCATGGAGCGACTTGTTGCAAGTTATGGATATTTTAGCAAAGGCCCTAGACTGCGTTGACCATGCCTTCAGCAACCCACAAATGGGGATAGCGGTTTCAGTACCCTGTGGGCCCCAAAATCACTCGCGCCGTTTTCGGCTTCGGACTGGTTACATGCCCGGCGTTGCATTCTGCGCCAATTCAACAATTTGGACAGGCGTTTTCCCCTTGAATTCAAGGCGTTTTCAACCACCGTCTGAAAATGCGACTGGCGGTCAGTCAAAACGGAATCAGTCCAGCAATCATTTGTGGGTCTTTGCCGATCTGATCTATTTTACAACGGAATGAGTCCTGACTGATGCTACCCTCTTACCCGGCCTATGCTATACTTTGCGTCCTCGCGGCGGCTCGCTATGAAACGCCAATATTTCTCCAACGTTCCTTAACCTCCTGCGTTATACTAAGCTCACCCTTCATGTGGCCCGGAGACAGTAACGAGATGCCGAGTAAACGTCAAATCTTCAAAGCGTTGTGGATTGGAATGATCGTTAGTGTGTTGGTGATCGGACTGGCGAGCAGCGTGTTCTTGCCGGTGAACGGCGTGCGGGCCAGTGGTGCGAGAAAGATAACGTGCGGGCAAGCGCCGAGCAGCCTGGCTGATTACGAGCGCTGGTTTGGCTCGGAACACGCACACACCGGCATGGATGGTGACGACGGGGCGGCGGGCAGTACAGCCGCGCAAGCCTTTGCCTACGCCAAGAACTTACCGCATCTCGACTACTTCATCATCACCCCACACGTGCATCAATCGCGTAGCGGAATGGCGACATTGTGGAGCGAGGCGACCTACGACCTGATTCGCGCCAGCGCTATCAGCGCCACCACCTCCAGTTTTGTAGCCATTGCCGGTCAAGAAGTCAGCACGATCTCCAGCGGCGGGCATTGGAGTCTGTTCAATGCCAACGACATGGTGGGGGCCGATCATCCTGACGGCGACTGGAACGACGCCGACGACTATTACGATCATGTAGCCGGGTTGGGTGTAAACGGTGAAGTGATCGCCGCGCAATTCGATCATCCGCAAAGCGGCGACTTTGGCAACCGCTACGACGCAGGCGCGGCTCCGTACTTTGGCACGTTTGCAGTGTCGAGCGGCCCGGCCACGGCGACCACGGCCGAGTTCGTCAACGATGGGAGCAATTCGTCGTATCAAACGCGGTGGGCCAATTTCTTGAACATGGGCTGGAAGTTGTCACCCGCCGCCGATCAAGATAACCACGGCGCAACGTGGGGCGCTTCATCCAGCGAATACACCGTCATTGTGCGCCCGCACGGCACAACCCTGAACGCGGGTAACGTGATTCACGGGCTGAGCGATCATATGACCTATGCTACCGAAGATGCCAATATGCAGATTGGGTTCACGGCGAACGGCTGGAGCATGGGACAGACGGTGGGCGGTGCGGCGAATATCGCCCTGACGATCTGGTGGAACAATCCATCGAACACGCTCTACAACAATAACACGGGAGTGACGGCTACTGAGTCGGCCAATGATGCGATTGGCAACATCTGGATTTACAAGAATTCATTCAACAGCCCTGTGGCGACGTACACCCCAACACCGTCAGCGGCACGTGGAACGTAACAGCGACAGCCGCCGTGGGCGATTGGTTCGTGGTGAAATTCCAAGATTCCTCGTCATTGTCACCGGCGCGTAGCACGAATAAAGATTACACCTGGTCGGCGCCCATCTGGTACGACCCAATTCACGCTGATGCACCCATCGTGCTGGCCTGCGATCCCACCGATACACCAACGCCGACTTCCACCATGACGCCGACACCGACGCCCACGGCCACCTCCACAGCCACCGAGACACCGACGCCATACTGCGCCACGCTGAGCAGTAACGCGGCAGAGGAATTGTTCGTCACCGCCAGCGACCCGGACAAAGTGAAAAGCACGTTGACCAACGCCAGTTCAAACTACACCGTCACACTGCTCAACGCCGCCGTGCAATGGCCGGGGTCCGGCTCGCCCACGATCGTGTGGCATGATCAATTCACAGCCGACCCGGGCGCAATCTTTGACAAATACTTGTGGGGCTCCACGACGATTGTCGATCCGCCTAATATTACGCTCTCGCAGGGTAGCGCCTTCAACCACGCCCTGAACAATTACGTCATCGGCACGAATTCCAGCAATGACTTTGCCCTCGACTTCACGGCCAGCCTCAATGGGTCGGTGCCGCAAATGTACCGCCATGGCCGGGACTGGATGATCGGGTTGGACTACCAGGTCGGAACCCTGACCTGCCACATCGATCTTCAAGGGCGCTATGGGCCGGTCATCACGCCCAGCCTGCCGTCCGTGGTCACGGCTCCCACGTTTGTCGTAAGCGCCGAAGCCACCGATCCCGATCCAGGCGGATCGATCGTGCGGCCCCATACTGTCTCAACGGCGATGACGGCATCAACTGCAACCCGATCAGCTCGTATGCCTGGCCCAACGGTGTGCTCATCGTAAGCGGAGCGACGTATACCATCACCTTCCAGGCGTTGGACAATGACCCGCACCACCAATATACCCGGGTCGTGCGAACCATCCAGTTCAATCCGACCACGCCGACAGACACGCCGACGCCAACTTCAACAAGTACCCCAACTCCAACTCACACGCCGACGCCAACCACGACAGCCACGCCTACATCAACGCCTACATCAACGCCAACGGCTACTTCGACGCAGACGGCAACGGCGACAGCGACTCACACTGCAACGCCCACGGCAACAGAGACAGCGACATTTACGCCGACGCCGACAGGGACATCAACCTCGACGCCGACGCCCACCCAAACGCCGACACCAACGGCATCGGCGACGTCAACAGTCACACCAGTGGCTACGCCAGTAGGAGCAGGCGTCTTCAATTTATATTTGCCGGTCATTCAAGCGCGGATATTATACTGGCCGTCCCTCACTTCTTTGAGTTTTCAAGGATGTTGGCCTTGAATATTCCGACCAGCAGGCACGCCAGGTGGTTCCAAGTGAAGTCGATCTGATGAAGATACTGAAAGTATGCCTGTCACCGGATTGGCATCCGGGCATTTTGAATCGAAATCTGCATGCGCTTGTTATTTAGTCAGGCCTTCACTTCTTCTTCTTGGCTTTCTTGCCTGTTGTGACGTTGGCACCGCGTAAGTCCAACAGCACGTCGGCGGTTTCTTGTTTGTAGCCGATCAGGCCGATTGATCTCCAAACGTCAATCTGGCCGTTCAAGAAGTCGGCCACCGCCGCTGGGTCCGTCTGCACATACTGACGCAGCAAGGCAGCCAGACCGGAGCCAAAGCCGCGCCTCGCAGCATCCAATTCCTCGCCTGCTTCACCAGCGGCAGACAGTTCAGACGCCGCCAGCGATATTGAATCGAGCACCTTCAGGTGCGTTAGTTCGTCGACTGAGTAGCGCGCGAGTGATAGACAAATCAGGCACAGTAGATCAAAGCCCAAAGGAATTAACATGGAATCACGCTTGGCCAGATCGAGCGCGCGATCGATGGCGTCGTCGGGCCTGTGGAGCGCAACCAGGGTCGTGCAGCAACGCATCAGACCGGCTTGATTTTCGAGAGGGCGTTGGCTATCGTGGGTCCAGGCCGCCAGGGCGGCCTGCTTGAACAGCGGCTCAAGGTAGTCCAGCGCGTTCTTGATCGTCTCGGGCGCAGTGACATAGAACACCGATTCGCCGCGCGGCAGCCGATCGCCGCGATACGACAGCCAGTTGTGCGAGCCCATCAGGTAGATCGCCTGATCCACGACCACTTCTTTGTTGTGGTGGTTGCCTAACCACCACACGCCCACGGCCGGCACGCCGTCAGGGGTCTGAATGCTTTGCAGCGCATCAAGCAGGCCCTGGGGTGGTGAGTGATCCTCCGCTCTTAGGTGTGACCGGTGCGCGATCTGTGTCTTGATCACCGAACCGACCGCAACGTGTCGTGTCCCCCTTCAAATTGACCGTCTCTAACGCACTGTTTGCCCAGCCACACCCAACCTCAGGCTACAGCACCGCCATGATCCGAATAAGGCCTCCTGTTAGGATCCGCAGTGGGGACCAACGACCATTCACAATTTGACCCCCCATGTCAAGGATCACGCCAAATTGAGAATTGCTGGGCTGGAACGCCATACTACATCGAAGTGGTGCAATACAGCTCGGGTCTTGTCGATCTGAAAACACGCTGGATACTGGCTGGGACATCCACCACTGGAACCGTCGCCGCCTTTGGCGGAAACCTGCATTTGACGGTTGCCTGGTCTCAACTGGTCTACTTGCCCATGCTAATCCGCCAGGATTCACCCTAGCTTCAAATGTGCGCCGCTCAGTCGATGAATCCGAACCTGCTACTGCATAATCACAAGCGCACAGGCAGAGTGCTTACAAAATTTTCGCACAATCAAATTGCACCGAGCAGTCTCTGGCCGCCTGGCAAACTCCCTAACTCAAGCAAACCTTACCTGACCGGTAGGGTCAGGCCACGGATAATCACCTGGTTGGGGGCAACGCAAAACGGCCGCGACATCGCACAAACTCACCGTCTTGCCCAAATCGGTGTGCGTGTTGGACGGAGTCGACTGTATCGCGCCCTTATCGCCAACGGTGTGTCACTAAAGAGTACACGGCGACATTAGCGGCGAACCAAAGGCAGATAGAGCTGATTGGCCGTCAGGGTCGCGTCCATTAAGGTCAGCCAGTAACTTGTTCCGCAACCGTAGATGCCTGGATTCCAAGACCGCACTTGAAGATAGTACACTCCATCTGCCGGAGCAACCCAGGTGATTTGCGAAGCTAAACTCTCCCCGTAATCATCATTTGACGCCAGGATTGTTGCGCCATCTGCGCCATACAAATACAGATAGGTATCAGCCGCTACGCCCAAATTTGACGTGCGAAGGGTATAGGTCATATTCGACTGGGCTGTGAACTTCACCCAGTCCTGATCGTTCATGCGGGTGAAGTTATGCCCCTGGACTTGCCCGCTGAAGATCGGCCGGGCAGTCGCGGGCGCATTATCCAGTTCATAAGCATCGGCGCTGGCCAGACAAATCTCGGCGCCGGCTTGCTGGTTATTAGCGCGATTCGTATCGCTCACCACCCCGGACGAGTCCACCTGCGTGTAGAGCCGACCGCTTACCTCGCTGCCGGGCGCCAAAGCCTGCAAACTCAGACTGCTGGCTGTCGACGGATCGGTAATGACGGTGGTCAGGGTCACCACCTGGCCCGCGTCAATCGGGTCGTTAATCCAGAATCGCACACTGCCGGTATAGTCCCCCGTGCCGGTCGGCGCATGGTTCAGGTAAACATCGGTGAAGAAACCGTTGCCCGTGCTGACGTTGCCCTGATTCTGAACCACGGCTTGCACCAGCCAGCCGCCTTCAGGATTCGGGTAAGCCGCCAGCGTGAGTACGGTCAGGTCGGCCGAACCCAGGCCGGGTTTGACCCGTAGTGTCCCGGCTTTGACCTCCGGTTCGCTATCGATTCGCGCTCCCGCGAAATCGTGCCGCGCGGTGTTCGAGAGGCGCGCATGTTGCAGGTCACCCGCGAGCGTCGTGCCCGGCCAGGCCGTCGCGCCATAGCCAAGATACAGCGGCCAGGACTGGCTCTGCACCGCGCAGTTAGCATTGAGGGTCTTGTGGCCCTGTTCGACCCCGTTCACATAGATCCATTTTTCGCGGGTACCGTCAAACACCGCCGCCACGTGATACCAGTGGTTGGTTTGCAAGCTAAGCCCGCTCGTCATCCAATCATCGCAATTTTGGCCCACATACCACTCCAGTTGGCCGGCCGTGTTGAAGCGTACTGCATACTGTTGCTGGCCGCCCCCGATGCCTTTGTAGAACAGCAACGGTGAATTGCTAAAACTGGTTACATACACCCACGCCTCAAACGTCAGCGCGCCCAGCGCGTTATAGTCGCCCGGACTGCCTAGATTGACTCCGGCATTTGAGCCGTTGAAATACCCCGCATGGCCCAGATAGCCATCCGCCCAGGCCGCATTGATAAAATTGCCGGGATGTGACCGCCCGGACGTATCATTGATGGTCGTGCCACTGCCTTCCTGGAAGTGCCACAGGCCGATCGTCGCGCCGTCCTGCTCCGGTAAGAAGATCGCGTTCAGGTCGGTGGCCGGGCCTCCCGCGCTGCCATTCCCATAGTAGAGCTGATAGTGGCTATCGTCAGATTGCAGGCCGCCCAGCCCGGCTTGCAGCGGAAACCAGATATCAATCTGGCTGGCGCTGAAATGCTGAATAACCCGATTCAAGTCGGTTTGATCGTTGTACACCACGCGCACATCGTTCCCATTGGATAGGGCCGCCTGATAGATTTCGGCCGCCGTCGGCGTGGTAGTAGTATCAAACCGCAGGTGCATCGGATAGTGCGCCGGCACCGCATCCGAGTCGGCATTGCGAATGACCAGATTGCGTTTCCAACTAAAGGCCTGATCCCACCAACTGGCGGCATTCGCGACTGCGGGGTTGATCACTATGTAGGTATCGCCATCACCGGACGGCCAGTCTTCCCAATTCCCGGCGATATCCGAGGCGCGCGTGCGGAAGTAGTAAGCGTGGCCGGGCGCTCCCTGGAAAATCGCATTGGTGTCGGTGGTGTTGAGATACCAATCCGCCCACAGGGTAGCCGGTCGGCTGCTATCGCGCACTTGCACCTGATACCAGCGCACACCAGACCGATTATCCGTGCCGCCCCAATTCACCACAAAGGTGGAGTCGCCAGTAATCGCTGGCAGCGCCGACACCGCGGAGGTAGGCGGCGTAATATCTAGGTGAAAACTCTTGTCGGTGTATCCGGTTCCATCCGGGCCATTCGCCGTGACGCGCCAATAGAGTGTGGCATAGTCCGTACCAAAGGTGTACGTGTACTCTGACGACGTGATGGGGATGTTTGACACATCCACTAAATGGGTGCTGAAATTTGAGTCGGTTGAGACTTCCAGGCGATAGGAGCTGGTGCGATAGGTGTCTTTCCAGTCAAAGCGCACCGTCTTGGAGTTGACGTAGGTTTCCTGGCTATCGGGCGGCGGCGGATACAGTAAGGCGGGCGCATTGGGTGGTTGATTGGTCGGCGTGTCAATGTTAATGTCCCTGGAGGTATCGGCTGTCCATTGCGAGCCGGATTTACGCACATATAAGCGGGCCTTGTATTGACCGGACGGCCAGCCCTGTTGATACCAACGATGATGCCAGCCACTCGGATCAGCGGTGCAATTGATGGTCTGACCGCCGCCCTCGGTCAGCGTCCACCAGGTATCGGTGGCGTAGGAATACATATCAATGCGAATCCCGTCGCCGTTGTACGCGCCGCAGAATTCAATCACCCACGGATTGCCATTGTTCAAGCCCGGGTCTGACCATTTCCAGGAAAACGAATCGATCCGGGGTGTAGGGTCGTTGATGGTGAAGTGGCGCACTTCGCTCCAGCCGCTGTCGGCGCCATGCTCGTCTTTGACCCTGGCGCGCCACTGATAGCCCCAGTAGCCCAGGCAAGTGGGCGACCAGCTGTTGCTTGAAATCCAGCCGCTATTGCAGACATCATGGCTGTCAAATACTTCAAAGTAATACTGATTGACGCTATCTCCATCCGGGTCGCCATTGGCCTGCCCTTGCAAGGTAATGCCGCCCGTGCCGTCAAATACGGACCAATCACCCGGCCCGGTGGCGGTCGGCACATTGGGTGGCTGATTGCCCGGGGTACCATTCGCGACATTGAATTGAATCGTTAATTCCGGACCGGCCCAATTGCCATCGCGCCAGATACGCCAACGGGTGCTATACGTGCCGACCGTGCTTGGCGCTTGAATGGGATGGTCGGCGTAGAACACAAAATCGTAAGTCTGGCCGGGGTTGACTGTACCATTGAGCGCCACATGCGGCCACGCGCCATAGAGATTGTTGTCCGTGTTGCGGAGCATATCGCCCCGACTGCCGCTGAGTTGCCCGTCGGTTTTATTGACCGTGACGCGCAGAGTGGGCCGGAAGGTGGCATTGGGAGCCACCGTCGCCGGGCAATCCAGGCAGGTTAACTCGATGGCGGGTTTATCTGGATCCGGCGGGCGAATGGGCGTGGGCGGCGGCGAAGTGGGCACCGGCCCGTTTGGAATCGTGACTTGGACCCAAATTTGATCGCCGAAATAGGTGCCTTGCGGATTACGCAACCGCCAGTAGCCCCGATGCGTGCCGGACGAAGCGGGCGCAACGATATCGACACTGAGTTCCACGGTGTTGCCCGAATCTGTCGGCGAAACATTCACAGCGCTGGGCGCACTCAGCTGCTCACCACCGACAAAGACGAGTTGATAGCCGCTGCCCCAAGCGCGACCCGTGTTGCGCAGCGTCCACGTTTTATGCACGGCCTGGCCCGCTGAAGCCACATAGTCATCGGAGGGAGACTCCTGGCCGGTGAAGACGGCGGCATCCAGGGGCGGTGGTGTAGACGTTGGCGGAGGCGTTCCACCCTGGGTGGAATACAACGGTTCTCCCCCATGAACGTAGTCCTGGGTAAACGTCACACTATCCAGGGTGACGGGTTTCGTGGGCAAGTAGAGATGTAGGTGTACGCTACCACTGTGAGTGTAGCCACAAACGGGCCCAGTAGAGTCGAAAGGGGCGGGATTCAAAGTTCCAAGTCTGGTGCCCTGATCGACTTGTTGATTCTGTTGCAATGTCACACTATTTGGAATAAGGTGCAAATACCCTAACTTCTCGTTTGTGCCAGCTGTTGTAATCACGAGTAGGGTATCGGTAGGGTTATCACAGCGAAAATACACAACACCTGGCGCAGAAGCCAAAATGTCATAATTGGATCCGCCAGGTAGAAAGTCGAGGGCGGAACTTGATGGAAAGATGCCACCAAAAGCATCATGCCAACCGCCGGTTACTTTCCAGGGCTGTCCTGGGTACCACGGAAACTTGTAATCCGTGTAGGCCTGTTGCGGAACGCTGGTCGCGGAGTGTGTGGCGGTGGTTGAAGGAAACAAAGCCGCTCTGATTGGCTGGCTTAAGTTAGATTCGGGCACTTGTTGGAGGAGTTCTTGAACACGTGAGTCAGATTCTAACGCGGCCGCCCAACCCACCGAAGTCTTAACCAACAACAATCCCATGAGATTGGCGGGATTCAGCTGTGAGTCCTCGCCGGCGGCAAGCGGACGATCTAGATCAGCGGACGTCAATACGGCGCGGCCCCACAGCGATTCCAGGTTAAGGCTGACGAGATAGAAAGCGTTATTTTCGGGAGGCGCATAGGGCCAGGCCTGAACCGCCTGGTCGATCGCCTCACGCGCAGACGAGGACAGTTGGTCGGCCGTGGGCGCAACATAGTGGACACTAAATCGATTCTGCACATTTCCACTGGGGACGAGTTTCTCCCCGACTCCCTTGCCCAACACCGCCGTTGGCGCGAACGTGCTGGCTAGCAGCGACAAGAGTACAACCCAGCTCAAAATACGAAGCTGCCGAGCAGATAACATAGAAACCTCCAGCCACCTCTGAAGCAGGTGAGCTAACGAATGAAATACGCCGCGCGACTGGCCCAGACAAGACACGCCTTGATGACCCAAACATTGGTTGGCAAGTTGCGCCCACACCAACGGGACGAAACTTTCGTCCGCTTCATTGACGGGTTCAGTGACCGCCATTTTCTTGACCTGGCCTGTGGCTTACTCTACAGCCACCGATATCCAGATTTTATGGGGCTATGAGTATAGCATTGCAGTTGAGGTCCAGCCCATTTGGCCCAGGTTTTGCGCGCCAGCGCACGCAGCATCATTGGAGGTCCTGCGCCTGGGTCAAGTCGGCTGCGCAATCTGCAACAATCGATCCGCAAACGACTGGATCAACTCACGTTTCACCACTCGCTCGCGCCACTCGCTCGGAATTTGCGCGGCCCCGTAGTACGCGCCCGCGAGTTGGCCATACACTGCGCCCGTCGTGTCGGCGTCGTCACCGAGATTGACGGCCAGCAGCGCGCCCTCGCGAAACGATGCGCTGCGATGGAACGCCCACAACGCCGCTTCGAGCGAGTTCACCACATAGCCCGTGCCTTTGATCGCCGGCGGTTGTTTGCGCTTGAAGGAGCCGAGCGCCACCTCGTCGATGGCCGGGTGCAACGGATGATCCAGCCAATAGCGCGGCACAGGGGCGTAGCGCGAGAACAGCAGTTCCTCTTTGGACACGCCGCGTAACGCGCCTATCAGCAGGCCGCCGAAGTACCGACAGGCATCCACTGCGGCTTGCGCACCGTGCGTGGTGCGCGAACTCGCTCCTGATCGCTCGATCGCGGTGAGCGGGTCTTTGGCGTAACGCAGCGGAACCGGCGTGAGCCGCATAAGCGAACCATTGCCAGCGGAATCGGGATCAGTCAGGCCGCCATAGGACGCGTGGTTGCGCTCAAAGCGAGTGAGAGCTGCTCGAACCGTGTTGCCGATGTCGAAACAACGGCCTGTACTGCTCAGATAGCCCTTGCGCCACCAGCGCACGTAACGCTCCAGTTGATCGATCGGATCAAAGGCGGGGCGCTCGATCAAACTCTCGGCCAGGCACAGCGCCATCGAGGTATCATCGGTCCATTCGCCGGGCTTCAGGTGGAATGGCCCACCGCCGAGCATATCAGTGATCGGTGTGAAGGTACCGGGAGATTTGAACTCCAACGTGGCACCCAGCGCATCGCCGATGGCGAGGCCGAGCAAGCAACCGAAGTAGCGATCTTGCAAGTCAGTCACGAAGAACTGTCTCCTGTGATTCGGCCGGCGTGTCGGTCGGACGCTGGGCGAGAATCGTAAACCACTGCGTCGGCAACTGGCCGCTGAGGGCAGGGGGCAAAGGCGGCAGACCATTTAGGAGCGGCGGATCAGTTGGCGCCGGTTCGGCTGTCTCGGCTGGCTCACTGTCAGGTGATCGCCACACCGGCACATCTTCTGTCCGCTGCACGATCGCGAAGCGATCTTGCGCGGTGAGGGCAGCCTGCACTTCGTCGGCGTTGAACTCGCAGCTCCCCACCCACTGTCCTTTGAAGCGATACATCGGCCCCTGTCGCGCGCTCACGTTGGACAGCAGTGAGCCGAACAGATATCCGCCCGGCTTAAGCGCACGCTACAATTCGGCGCACATACACCCGCTGCACTGAGTAACGTCTTCTCAATCTTCTGCAAGTGATCCGGCATAATTCCGTAGATGGGCGTTTCGGTACCTCGCGGCAAATTAATCAGGTAGTTGCTCTGGCATCAAACATCCCGTGCCAACGGCGGGCAGGATTCGTTTTTTTCTGATTCAAATCGGGGCGATGCGCATCGCCCGGTGAACGTCGATTGTAGCATGTGCTTCTTCAATTCGATTCATTACGCCCACTTGCGATGAGCTACCTCCCGCTACCGCGCGAGGTGTTCCATCTCAAGCAGTGAAATCCCTTCCGGGATCAACGAGATGATATTCGGCCGTGGAACCCCGATATCATTGCTTGTCTGCCACATTCCCGGGTTAGGCCACCTACAGAATCACCTCTGGATCAACGGAAGATAAATTGGTGGATTGACCACTAACAAAAAACTTTGTTCTTGGCGCGCATAGGTTCCCAAGTCGAAGACAAACTTCAATTGCGTCGTCCCTGAGCGACTGATGAAATCAGTCGGGATGAACGTCCAATCAAAGCCGATCGTTCCATGCTGGAAGCTTCCGTCTGGAAGACGCTTGACATCACGCACGTACCCCGCAAGTTTATTATTTAGATAGATGGAAATTGGCAACGCTGCTATGGAAAGAGGTTGACCGGCACCGTTCCGCAGCGTGCCAGACAGAGTAATCGTGACGGGCTGAGACGATTGAGGGATTGTTGTCTGTGAAATCGCCAAATTGAGCGTAACCGGTGTCTCACGAATAGCCGCTCCGCACGTCGTGAAGGCAAGGAAGTTTCCTGCGTTATCGGTTACAGTGAAACCCAATGAGACGGTCAACGCATTGCCCGGGTTGATGCTTGTCGAGTAACGCAGGCCGTTTTGCACGGCCGAAAGCGGCGTCCAGCTGATCCCATCATCAACGCTGTAACGCATCTGCACGGCTCTTACACCGCTCTCGACGTCTGTCACTACCAGCGATGCTGTGATCGCCTGATTGGGTGTGAATCGCTGCGGCATTTCCAAAGACGTCACTTGGGGTGGATTCATGTCCGATGCAGNNTCACCACACGATAATTGCCTGCTCCATTTATTGGAAGCTCCCGCATCGGTGATGGCGACCACCAATATTCCTCCAGCATTCTGGAGAAAATAGTCGCGCCGTCTTTGAACACGTTGACGGACGGAATGTCATTGCCAAAGACTTTGGTTCCGCGAAAACTGCCAAGTACGGGATGAATCAGGCGAATCGTTGTCGCGTCATTGTCAAATGTCAAAGCGGGATATACAGGACCTGCGCCAAGATCCAAGACCTCGTCCTGTAGCGGCAACGGCTGCAGATCCCATCCATGATTTATGAGGATCACTTGGCTGTCGAAGTCGACTGTTTGCGTATAGGCTTTAGTCCAGTCACGGGTATAGAACTCTTTTTCAAAGACTTGGCCGGTATTCAGGTCAGCGGCATGGTATCTATGAGCAAATTGTCCTTTCAGGTAAATGTCCCGCTCAAATCCAGGCGAAAGAGAATAGACACCAGCGCCGCTACCGCCAGTGGCCATACGAATTGTGCTCTCGTCTCCAGCCGCGAAGCTGGCTGCATCAACCAGCAGATTGTCCAAGTTACCCGGCCAGTTGTACTTGACACGGTATCGACTTACTTGGTCACGCGTGTAGCTTAGGAGGGTCGGCGTGGTGGCATCGATCTTTGGAAACTGCCAACTATACCAATAAACATTGTCGGCATACTGCCTCAAATCGAACCCGGCATTTCCATAGGCGCCTTCGTACCATTTGGCGGAGTTGAGATCCAGGAAATGTTGAAGGCCAGGCGAAAAGCCATACCCACCGCTGGCAAACGAGAAATCTGTATCATCTGGGGTGTCTGAAACATAAAAGTCGATACTGGCCGGTAAGGCAGCGTGAAGTCCGGTGTTTTTCATTAGCGAGTTTACACCAAGCCCAACTTCATAATCTTTTCCAGCATTTTGATACCTCCAATTTACATTCCACTCGCCGATGAACACGGGCAAACCGGCAAACGTTGTTGTATTTAAGGTGAAACGGCGAGCATTGGCAGCGGTAAGATAAATATCCATGGCCGTATTGCGTTGGACGGTCGCAGATGTTGCAAGGAGCAGTGGTTTCTCCTGGGTTTCTCCATCATATAAGAGAAAATCATTGAAGAAAAGTCTGCCCATCCCGTGTACGTTGTAAACACCTGACGGCACGTATAAAGTTGCTGGCAACTGAGGAACGCCGTCAAACCAGTTGCTTCCCCGAATGTCTACTTGCGGCACTCGGACGATTGAGATGATACTGTCAACCCCTTTGGTCCATTCCACACCGTTCTCATCCAAGATATGCACAGTCACCTTGGATAAGATCGTGAACGCAAAAGGTACGGCGACTGAATAGTTGTCACCCCTCAGGATTACCTGGCCCGTGTAATACCCTTCCGCGGCACTATTTGGCAGATTCAAGGTAACAGTAAGTGATTGAGTGCTGGCAGGAGAAACCGTGAAGGAATCGCCACTGAGTTGAGCATAAGTAACGGAAACGGGAACTGATAGAGGAACCAGGCCGGCGTCAGCCCAAAGCACCGCCGAAATCGAGGCAGTCGCGGAAATAGGCGCAGCCGAGACATTGACTAATGACAGGTGAATAGACGTTGTGCCTGTGATCTGGACTTCCGTACATGGGGCTAT
>PMCF01000159.1 GCA_003154115.1 Anaerolineae bacterium | reverse complement strand
CCAGCCTGCCCAACCCGGCTTCGGTGCATTGCGAGCAGAACGGCGGCAAACTGCAAATCGTCACCGCGGCGGATGGCAGCCAGAGCGGAGTATGTACCTTCCCCGATGGGAGCAAATGTGATGAGTGGGCCTACTTCCGCGGTGAGTGTGGACCGGCCAAGTAGAGCAGTTCAGCCTCTACATTACCTGCCGGCGTGGACCTACTTTGGTCTAGCAAGGAAGGCAGCCTAACAAGCGTTTGCCACCCGACGCTACAAGCACGGTTTTTATTGAAGGCACTTGCGCCACTTTGGACGAGTCGTCAAGCATAGGCACGGCGGGCGCAGGTGAAACGTGACGTTAGGGCGTCTCTTGGCGAATGGTGTTGCCTAATCCTTTGCTGAAGGAACGAGAACTGTATGCAGGGTAGATGTGATGCGTCTGCGCAGGGGTCGGAGGTTCACATCTTTCCACCCCAACATCGAAGCCGCTCGTGAAACCTCACGGGCGGCTTTTTACTGGCATAGACTTCAAAAAGATCCTCTGTTTCAGCACAACTTTGCACACCCCGCCCTCAAATTTCACTTCCCTCGTTGCGATCTCACCTAGCTCTCCATCATCACCCCAATCGCAAGCCTGACTCACCCCCAACCCCTCTCCTGAAATATCCTTTCATTTCAGGAGAGGGGTGAGGCCAGGCAGTTGCCTTCAGTTTTTCTTGTTGCCCGTCTCGGATTTGTTCTGCAAGCTCTGCCGAATCTGAGCGAGCATGGCGGCCGCTTCGGGCGAACGTTGACCTTGATCGACTGCGCCGCTGCTCAAGCGCTCTGAGAGCAGCATCGCCATCAGCGCCTCCATGATACTGCCATTGCTGCCGTCCTTGCCGCCGATCATGATGCGCGGCACCACATCGACCCCGGCCTGTTGAATCGCCTCGGCGAAGCGGCTCAGCACTGTCTGCGTCACCTGGAACTGCGGACCGCCGTAAGCGCGTACCTGTTCCTCAGTCGCCAATGCCTGCGCGATACCGATGCGCGCCACCTTCTCGGCCTCGGCCATCGCCAGCGCGCGAATCTGCGCGGCCTGCTGCAGTGAGCGTTGAAACTCCGCCTTGCCCTGGTTGCCCAACACCGTAATGCTCAACTCCGACTCGGTGATGTTCGTCTGCATCTGCGCGCGCGATTGCGCCTCTTTCAACTCGCGCTCCTTGACGGCGGCCTGCTGCTGCCGATCGTACGTCTCCACCTGCTCGGCCGCCACCTGCCGCGAGCGTAGCTGCATCAGGATGGTTTCGATCTGCGTGTCGCCGGGCGCGGACGCCGGTGTCCCGATCAGCACCTCTTCCAATTCCAGATTGTAGTGCGCGAACTTGTCTTTCATCTCCTGACTGGCGATCTGTTGAATGATGCTGCGTTCTTGCAAGAGTTGAATCAGCGTGCGCGTCTGGCCCACGTTCTTGAAGTACGCGGACACCATCGGGTCCAGCGTCTGCTCCACCAATTTCTTGATGTCGCCGAAGCGTTGAATCACCAGCGGCGCTTTCTGATAATCGATGTGGATCACTACCGAGAGCGGCAGCGACGGCTCGAACGCGTCTTTCGTGATCAGCGAGACCTCGGTCAGATTCTCGTCGAAGTGATGCGCGCCGGTCTCGTTGCGGATCCACTTCAAGATGATGTTCGTCGTCGGCACGGTGATGACCTTGCCGGCATACGTATTGAACGCATACTTGCCGGGCAGCAGCGGCATATTCCACACGCCGCGCTTGTTCTTCTCGACCATCTCGCCGTGCCGGTATTCCACACCCGACAGATCGACGCCGGCCCCGCCGGTGTACGACACGACCACGCCGACGTTCCCGACTTCGATAATCGTCTTGGGGATCATCTCGACTGTGGCGAAGACGCGGTTGATGTAGTACGTGCCTTCGACCAGCACTTGCAGTTGGCGGCCGCGATAGCCGCCGGCCTGCAAAAACCGATCGGGGTCCTGGAACTTATTGTGATACGTGTAAGCCTGCGCCGGATCATCGCCGACGATCGGCGCAATGATGTCATCCTGGGCCAGCGACGTGCCATCGTGCACCGTCACGATGCCGACCAGATCGTCGGTGTCTTTGATTACCACGGGGCGGAATCCGCCGCGCTCGGCGATGAACGTCGCCATTTGGTGAATCGTCGCCGCATCCTCTTTGCTGAGCGGCAGTGAATACACGTGTTCTTCCGTGATGACGACGAACTGCACCAGGTTAATGGCATAGGTGCCTTCGCGCAAGATGCGGCGCTGCGGGCCGCGCTGCCCTGCCTTCTTCAGGAAGGCCTCCGCGTCTTGAAAATCACTCACGATCGCATTCGACGCCAGCACTTGCGTCGGCTCCAGCGGCTTGCCGTCGCGGGCGAAGATGTAGCCAATCTTGCCCTGCGCGATCGTGACGAGCGGCATCACATGCACGTTGTATTGCAGCGGCAGCAGATAATGCAAGCCGCCGCGCAGCACGCGGGGCTGATAGCCCGCCTCGCCGTTGAGCGCGATCAAACCGGACTTGACCGAGCCTTTGCTGAAACTCCAGCGTTTCTCCACGATGCCGATCCGGTTGTTGGGGATGTACCGGATCCCTAACAAGATAATCAGCAGCACCAGTAGGCCGATGACGGCCACGACAATGGCTAATATTCCGGGCATTTTCTTGCTCCTTATTCACAGCGGATAGTCACACCTGTGTTGCAGCGTCCATTGTCCACCTGAATCCGATCAGCACATGACTTATACAGCCCGCCAGGCTGACGGACAGACACCAGCCCGGCGCAAAAAACCTCCGAGGTTTTCACAACCTGGCCTGCCTCGCTTGATCGATCACAACGAGTGTCAATCTACATGGCTCGACGATCAGATAAAAATCTCCGAGGTCTGCGTGTCACCTCATCCGTTGCCATCCGCTGATCCGATGTGTATTCGTTGACGTCACTCCGCAAAACGGGACTTTCGAACTATTGCATCTTGTTGGCTGATTGTGGCCCTTTGCCAGCGGTTGTATTGTCCAACAAAACAAACCCCTCTTCCAAGTTCGGGAGAGGGGAGGGGTATCCGAGAGATGCTAGCCGAGATTTCTATGCTTGCAACTTCGTTGCTTCATATCCTTTTCGGGTAATGCGCCAGATTTTGCGTCCTTCCACGCGCCCCGCTTCGGACAGCCAACCCTTACTGGCGCAGTGATTGGCCGTTGCTGCGAGATTAGTCGGTCGTGGCCAACGTGCACGTCGAAAGTAATCGTTCACAATTACGCCGATGTCGGTGGTGTCGGCTTGGTCGTGTTCGAATCGATAGCGCACCGCTACCATTAAGCGCTCCGTGTCAGTAGCACTCTGCGGAATAGTCGATGCAACTTCTTCCCATGTAGAACCTTGTGGTAGTAACTGTGATGACATTTTGTCTCCTATAGTTGTCTAATGTGGTTATTTCTCGTCAGACGAATGCGGCATATACTCTTCGAATTCCCCATAGATTCGCGGCAGGTCATGCGGAGAAACGAAATAGCCCTCTCCGCTTTTTTGTATGAAGTGCTCCTGATGAAGTTCAAGTAGTTTGGGTCGGACAGTTCCACCAGGTATACGGGTGGCTTTCTCGATCTCTTTTGGCGACACTTCTGCCGCGAAAGTGGGGTTTGGACGCGAGGCCAGTGCCAAGCGGCAGAGTAGATACAGGAGCACCTTCAGTTTGGGTTTCAAATTGTTGACTTGGGTGAAATACACGTTCCCCTGTTCGGGGTCCATCCTTGCAAACGGACGAATTATATCCGCCAGCAGTTTTCTCTGTTCTCCTTCGACTTGTTCAGTTTTTACGTACAAATCTTCGAGAGGGTCTTCGTGGTTCATGTCATTCTCCTTTTGTATGTCAAGTGTTATTCGTTGTAACTTATAACGTTGTAACATATAACAATATTATTGATCAACATTCTCTGCTTGTCAAGTATTTCTGGTAAGAATTTTGTCAAATTCAGGTGGAATGGTTGCTAGTCTGATTACACTGCTGAAAGTGTGTGAAGAACAGATTTAGACAGCGCAAGTAGGGGTCGGAGGTTCACATCTTCTTGCCCAACAGCGAAGCCGCTCGTGAAACCTCACGGGCGGCTTTTTACTGGCATAGACTTTGAGAATAAGGATTGTATGTTGCTCCCCAATTCATTAGTCGTCAAATTGTGGGGTGGCAGGGCTTCATTTCCGCTGGACCTTCACCCGCAGCGGCTTCGTCGGCCGCATCGTCCCCACCAACTCGAACGGAATCTCTTCATCCTCGGCCATCTCCAACTGATAGCGCCCGGCGGCCATCGACATGGCATACACCATTTCCAGCAAGGCAAAGTTGTTGCCCAGACAAACGCGCGGTCCGGACGCAAAGGGAATATACGCCGTCTTAGATCGTGCCTCGCTGGCCTGTGGCGTAAAACGCTCCGGATCAAATCGTTCCGGATCGGGCCACATCCCGGGATAACGGTGCACCAGATAAGGCACCAGAATAATCATCGACTTGGGTGGAATGGCGTAGCCGCCGATTTCGTCGGCCTCCACATTTTGCCGTGCCAGCAAAGCCGTGGGCGGATACAACCGCAACGTCTCATCCACCACCTGCCGCGTATAGTTGAGTTGGAAGAGATCGTCGATCGTAGGTGCGCGGCCCTGCAACACCCGATCGGCCTCGGCCGCTAAACGGGCCTGCACCTCGGGATGTTTCGCCAGCAGATACCACCCCCACGTCAAACTGCGTGCCGTCGTCTCAAACCCCGCAAAGAACAACGTCACCACCTCGTCACGCAGATCCGTTGTGCTCAAAGCCTGCCCCGTCTCCTCGTCTCGCGCGCGCAGCAGCAGCGACAAGAGATTATCCTGCGTGGGATTGCGCCGTCCTTCCGCGATGCGCTCCTCGACGAACTGATTGATGACATCCAGATTGCCCTGAAAGCGCCGATGCGCGGGGAGGGGCAGCGCCAACGGCAGCGCCATCCCGTTGCGCGACGGAATAAACCCGAAGGCTTCCTCGAAGGCTGCGCCCACCTCCTTGGATTCTTCGCCCAGATCGATGCTGAACATCGCGCGGCCGATGATGCTCATCGTCAAGTGCAGCATCTCGGCATCCATCGACAACACTTCACCCCGCTCGGCATACGGCTCCCAGCGATCGAGCAAGCGCTGCGTGATCTCGATCATCATGCCGGCGAACTGCGTAATGGCCGTGGGCGTAAACGGCGGCTGCATCAAGCGCCGCTGCTGTCGCCACACCTCGCCGTCGCTGGTCAGGACACCCTGTCCCACCAGCAAGCGTAGACCATCATAACCAATGCCTTTGATGTAATTCTTCTGGTTTTTCACCAGCACATGATGCACATAGTCAGGGCTCGCTAAAATGTAACCGTTGAGCGGTCCCAGCTTCACAAAGACGATATCACCGTACTCCCGCTGTAATTCCATATAGTTCGACAAAACATCCCGGCCTCCCATTTGCAACGCACTGCCCAACACCGGTAAGCCGCGCGGCCCCGGTGGATTCGGGCGCGTAGGTGCCGCCTCTACCACAGATGGACTACTCATCGCATTTCCTCCTCATGACTGATTGCCTCATTAAGTGTAACATCGGTACAAGGCATGTCAATGCGTAGGGTAGGGCACCCACTTTCATCCTATACAGTAATCTCAATCCGGTTGCCGTCGGGATCGAGCGCGATGCTTTCGTAGTAACCGTCGCCCGTGGTGCGCGGGCCGTCGAGGATGCGATAGCCATCTTGACGCAACCGATCCGTCAGGGCATCCACCGCCTCGCGCGAACCGACGGAGAAAGCCACGTGAATGTAGCCTGTGAATTGTTGCTCGATGTCGTTGGCGGATGGCGGCACGCCGGGCGCGCAGCACTGCAACGCATGTGTCTGCATGATCTCCAACCGCGCGCCGTCGGCAAACGTCAGAAAGTACGACTCGAACTGTGTGCGTGGATTGATGTACTTCGTGTTTGATCGGCCTTCAAAGTACATCTCATAGAAACTGCGCAAGCGTTCCAGATCGTGCGTCCAGATGGCGATGTGTTCAATGCGCATCCTTAGCCTCTGATTAAATTCTAGTTCTTAACGAGCCCCCCATGATAGCGCAGCTCATACACGATCTGACTCTCTTGCTCGATCCATTCTTTGCCATGGAAGAGCTGGAAGTCGCCTTCGTTGGTGTCCACGTAGCGCAGGTCATCGACGGTGTATTCGAAGCCGCCGAGGAAACGACCTTCCTGATAGAGGCGCGTCAGGCTGACTTTGATTACGTGTCCCGCTTGGGCCGAGCTGATCCGATCGGGTTGGAGAATCACCCCGAAGTAGTTCATTCCCCACACGACTTGCCGCTGAGTGTAGACGATCTCTTCGCCGATGAAGTCGCTCTCGCCCAGATAACTATCGTGATAGGCCCAGTCGCTATCGACGAATTGCAGATCGTGCGAGCCGAGTCGATAGGGCAAGAGCTTCTGTCCGCTGCCGACATAGGTGGCGGCTTTCGCGCGGACGATGAAGGCCTGCAGGGTATTGATATCGAAAGTAGTCATGAAATATCCTTTCTTGCGCTGTGTCGCACAAAAAGCGCTCGACGTTCTCGCCGCGCGCTATCTCTCAATCCCTCAATCCCGCTATCCGCTACCCCGCCGGTTCGTGTTCGCCGTTCGCGGCAATGGGCAGGCTGAAGGCAAACGTGCTGCCCTTGCCCAATTCGCTGTCCACCCAGATCGCGCCGCCCTGCAGCTCGATCAAGCTCTTCGTAATCGACAATCCCAATCCGGTGCCCGGCTGCTTGCGCGCTTCTTCGTTGTTAGAGCGGAAGAATTGCGTGAACAGCTCGCCCTGATCTTTGGCCGAGATGCCCAACCCCGTATCCTTGATCGCGCAGGCCAGATAACCCGCCGGGTTTGGTTTCAGCTGCTGCAAGTCACCCCGCGTCCAGTTGCCGCGCGGCGCGTTACGCGGTTGAATGAGACTTTGGCGTGTCACGCTAATCATCATCTGTCCGCCGGCCGGCGTGTATTTGTAAGCATTGCTGACCAGATTAGTGAGCACTTGAATCAAGCGTTTGCGGTCGCACATGACCGGCGGTAAATCGTCGGGAACAGCGTATTCGACGGTGATCTGCCGGTCGTCGATCTGGATTTGCAGGGCGCGCACTGTTTCGATGATGATGGGCTTCACCACATCGGGTTTGATGTCCAACGCGATTTTGCCGGTTTCGATGCGGCCAATGTCGAGCAGGTCGTTGTTCAGCGTGACCATGCGCTCGGTATTGAAACGAACGGTTCCCAGGGCTTGGGTCTGCATGTCCGATAATGGGCCGGCCATGCCCTTGACCAGAATATCCACCCAGCCCTTGATGGACGTCAGAGGCTGCGCCAGTTCGTGGGCCGCATCACTGACGAACTTACCTTTAACCCGATTGGCCTGCGACACTTGCTCATACAGCTGCGCGTTGGTGATGGCAATCGCCGCGTGGTCGGCCAGGCGCGAGACCGTGTCGAGTTGCAAGATGCCGAAGGCGTTGAGCGTGGGGCTTTCCAGATTGATGACGCCGATCGTTTCGTTCTCGCGTTTGATGGGCACGCTCAACTGGGCGCGGGTATCGGGACAGTTGGCGATGTAGCGCGAGTCCTGTCTGACATCGTTGACCAGAATGGGTTGTCCGGTGCGCGCGACATGCCCGGCCAGACCTTTGTCGAGCGGCATCACGGTCGGTGCTTCGACGTAGTTGCGCGTGGCCATGATCTGCAGCTGCTTTTCTTCACGATTGACGATCCCGATCGATCCCGCTTTAGCGTCGATGACGCGCAGGCCCCATTCGAGCGTCAATTCCAAGACCCGCCGGATGTCCAGCGACGCGTTCAACTGCCGATCGATCTCCTGCAGCGTGCTCAACTCGTCCAGGCGCGAAGCCAACGCCTGATCGGTCATGGTGAACAAGCGGGCGTTCTCGACGGCGACGGCCGCATTCGTCGCAAAGGCCGTCAATAGGTTTTGATCGTCCGGGGAGAAAGAGTCGCCGCTGATTTTGTTGATCAACTCGATCACACCGATGACTTCGTTTTTGACGATCATCGGCACGGCCAGCAAAGTACGGGTGCTGAAGGCGGTGCTCCTGTCTACGTCACGCAGCCAGCGTGAGTCCTGCTGCGCTTCGTTGACGATCTGCGGACGGCGGGTCTGTGCGGCAACGCCGACGATGCCTTTGTTCATGGGGAGGCGTTGTCCGCGCAGATCCGGCGCGGCCGGGCCCAGCGTCACTTCAAAGACCAGCTCATTGTGTTGATCGTCGACGAGCAACAGCGAGCCGGCTTCAGCACCAAGTAATTCCATGGATTTCGAGACGATGGTGGTAAGCACCGTCCGCAGATCGAGCGTACTGGTAATGCTGTTGCCGACTTCATTCAGCACGGCCAGCTGCCTGGCGCGTTCGGCCGTTTCACGATATAAGCGGCCTTTGTCCAACACGCTGGCGGCTTGATCGGCGATGGCGGCAAAGATTTGCAATTGTTCCGGGCTGTAGGCAATTTCTTCGCGGTAGTCCGACACCGCCATGATGCCCGTCGGCTGGTTGCCGGCATTCAACGGCACGCCCATCCAGGCCCGGCCCGGTTTGCCGCCGGGATTCAAGCCGCGCTTCTCGCACTCTTTCACGTAATCATCGGTAACGATCGGCTGGCCGCGCCGCATAATCTCACCACTCAGACCGGTATCGATCGGCCACTCGTCATCGGGATACAGGCGTTCGTTGCCTTCAATATAAAAGGCGAAGCGCATGGTGCCGCGCTTGGGGTCGGCCAGCGCAATGTAGAAATTACGCGTGTCGAGCACGCGGCTGGTCTGCGTGTAGATCAGTTCCAGGATGTCGTCGGGATCCTGCGTAAAGTTAACGGCCTGGCTGATGCGGCTCAAGGCATTCAGTTCGCTGACACGCCGCTCTAAGTCGTCTAAGATGACTGCGCGCTCCAGCGCCAGCGCCGTTTGATTGGCCAGGGAGGACAGGAAGCCTAACTCGTCGGCGACGTAAATTTGCCCGGTCTGTTTGGCGCCCAGCGCCAACCAGCCATTCAATTGATGATGGCCGGTCAGCGGCGCATACAGAATCGCGCCGATGGTTTCGATGCGTGATTGATCGGCGATTAACACGTCGGGCAAAGCGTGGCCCGGCTGCAAATAGCGCGGCCCGCTTTCACTGCGCAGCCAACGCGGCAGCGAGCTATCCAGGGCCCATTGCATCGCGGTGGATGGCAGGCGCGGCATCGTCGGGTCAGACTGGCCCACGAAGGCGTTCATGCGGGCGTCGAGCAGATAAACGTACAGGACATCGGGCTGGAAATAGTTGATGATCTGTTCACGCAGCGCCTGCACGATCGACGCCAAATCGGGTGTCTCCGTGAGGCGGCTACTGTAATTCTGCAGCTGGGCTTCCGTATCGTAGCGGCCATGAAAGAATCTTCGTTCGACGGCGTGTGCCAGCCGCCGGCGGGGCGCATCCAATACGATGACGGCGATCAGCACGAACAAAACGGCGAGGCCCGGATTCTCGAACAGCGTTTGATTGGAGCCGGCGACTAACGAAATCAGGGAGGCGCTGATAAAGTACAGGATCACGACTAAGGCGCCGGCGATCGCATACGACAGGCCCGTCGTCACCAGCCGATCGAAATTCAACTGGTTGTAGCGCAACAGGGCGTAGGCCAGCGCCAGGGGAAAGAGCACCGCGCTGGGCATGTAGAGCCAGGGGTTGAACGGCACGTTGGGGTTAAGCAGACCCTGAATCACCCACAGCAAAAAGGGCAAGAACGCCAGCAGCGATCCCCACAACACGATTTGGCTTTGTTGCCGCACGATCGGTGAATCGGATTGCAACCGCCGATAGATTTGCATGCCGACGAGCACCGGGACGCTGAGCCCCAAGATCACAAAGAGCCAGCGCTGCCAGGTGACATAGGCCCACGGATTAGACGACCACAACATGGTGGACACGGCGATGACGGCTACCGCCAGGCCGGGAACATATCCGACAAAGCGCAACAGCGGACGGCGTTCAACCAGGCGCGTTACCTGAGGGAAGATTACGCTCAGGCTCAGAAGCGCACCACTGGTTGCTCCAATCGCCAGCAACGCCACCCACTGTATGCGATTGGTGGTAAGACCGTCGAAGTAAGTAGCGAGGATCAAGGACGCGCAGCCAGCAAAGAGAGCCAACACCTGAGAAGTACGACGATTGCCCCGTTGGCGAAATACCCAGATGCCGATTAACAGGTAGATCAAGCCAAGGCTGTAGGGAAGCAGGAAGAGTGAGGCAACCTCCCCAGCCGTCAGGCGGCGGAGTACCCGGGTTGATTCACACCGATAGAGTCCGTTCGCTTGCAGGGTACCGCAGGGTCTCGCTTTCGGGTCGGGCACGCGCTCGGCGATGATGCGCACTCGAGTTTCGCCTCGGCCCCACGCATCGATCAAAGCCTGGTCGTAGGAAGTCTGATCCACGACCGGTGTGTCATCGACGCCGATGATGTGATCCAGAATAGCCAGCTGGGGTGTCGGCCCCCAATCGTTTTGAACGGCATCTGTTACGAGTAGATTTGGGGCGACGAGCACGCTGGAAAAGGGCATGCGTTGTACCCAGTCAATGGCCAATACCGGCGCGAGAACAAAGATGAAGCTGGTGACGAGCAGAATGACCAAAACAAGCGGCCAGGTGACTCTGCGGCCGATGTCTCGCATGGGGGTTGAGGGAGGCGGCGTAAAGGACGCCATAGGTAATAGTGATTAAAGATCAGTTAGTAAATTGTTACACGAAAAGCCGTACAGCAATGTTAGACAGTTGAATTCTGGTTGATTTTAGCATAGGCACTGGCATTTGTAAAACAAGGACTGTGGCATCACGGGGAAGAGGGTGGTCTGACGGTAATGCTCATATTCAGTACGGCGGGCGGAATGTTTGCGACCCTGTGCTCCGTGTTGTATAATCGTCACGCACTATACCATAAGTGGAATCGATAAAAGCGTAGGCGGCAGTATTTGTCTTAGCGCGAAGGTTGCAGCGCATGGAAAAAAAGATTCGAATCATCATTGCCAAACCTGGTTTAGACGGGCACGATCGGGGTGCGAAGGTCATCGCCCGTGCTCTGCGCGATGCGGGCATGGAAGTCATCTACACCGGTCTGCGCCAGACGCCCGAAATGATCGCCGAAGCAGCCTTGCAGGAAGATGTCGATGCGGTGGGCTTATCGATTTTATCGGGAGCCCATCTGACGTTGCTGCCGCGCGTCGTCGCTTGTTTGCGGGAAAAGGGTTTGGAGGATGTGCTGGTGTTTGCGGGTGGTATCATTCCCGATGAAGATCTGGCACCCCTGAAGGAGGCCGGAGTGGCGGCCGTCTTCGGGCCGGGCACTAATACGGATGCCGTCGTCGAGTTTATTCGTGGTCAATTCCAAACTGCCTGACGCCATTCCCGCGTTAGTCGATCGGGCCGTGCAAGGCGATCGACGGGCGTTGTCCCGCTTGATCAGCCGTGTGGAAGAAGGCGGATCGGCGGCGTGGTCGGCCTTGTCTTTGATTTATCCCCGCACGGGCCAGGCTCAGATCATCGGCGTGACCGGCGCCCCCGGTACCGGCAAGAGCACGCTGGTGAGCGAGATTGCCAAGTACACGCGCCGGCATCATCCCGAGATTACCGTCGGGATTGTCGCCGTCGATCCGACTTCGCCGTTTTCCGGCGGCGCGGTGTTGGGCGATCGGATTCGGATGCGTGATCTGTCCGGCGATGCGGGCGTCTTCATCCGCTCGATGGCGACCCGTGGCAGCTTAGGCGGCCTGGCGCGCGCCACGACTGATGTGGTCAAAATACTGGATGCCGCCGGGTTTCAACTGGTCCTGATTGAAACCGTGGGCGCCGGACAAAGCGAGATTGATATTGCGCGCACCGCCGATACGGTGATCGTCGTCGAAGCACCCGGCCTGGGCGATGAAGTGCAAGCGATCAAGGCCGGCATCCTGGAGATTGCCGATATTCTGGTGGTCAATAAGGCCGATCGGGATGGCGTGCAGAGCACGGTCAATGCGCTGCATACCATGATCGATTTGGGAAAATCGTCGAGCACGATATTGCATCACGGTCGGCTGATGACCGTTCAACCGACCAGTCCCCGTGAAGAGCGTTGGCGTCCGCCGATCGTGAAGACCATTGCGTCGGAGAGTAAGGGCCTCGAAGAATTGATGGAGGCGATTGCTCACCATCGCGCGTATTTGGGCGAGCATCCTGACGGGCAACAACGCGGACGGATGCGCGCGGCGCTGGAACTGGAGACAATTTTGCGTGAGGCGCTGTTTAATCGTTTGTTGCAGACAACCAGCATGGCACAACTCGAGCTCGTCGTCGATCGTATTGCCGCGCGCGAGATCGATCCCTACTCGGCAGCGGAACAACTCCTGGCATGACGCGATTATTATTGGTGCGGCACGGCCAATCGGAATGGAATGCCGCCGGACGAATTCAAGGTCAGATCGATATTCAGCTGGATGAGATCGGACTGCAACAGGCACAACGTATCGCCGATCGACTAGCGGATGAAACGGTGGCGGCGATCTACAGCAGCCCTTTGCTGCGCGCTAAAGTCACCGCCGAGGCGATTGCGGCCCGTTTCAATTTACCGGTGAAGCTTGACCCGCGCTTGATGGAGTATGACTTCGGCGTGATTAGCGGCTCTACCTGGAACGATGTGGTGGAGAATCACCCTGAGTTTGCCGGCCGCTGGTTGGAAGATCCGTGGGCGGTACCCGTGACGGGCAGTGAGGGGCGCGTCAATTTTGCGGCGCGGGTCATGTCGGCGGTGCAAGACATCACGGCCCAGCATCCTGCCGAACAAGTCGTCGTGGTCGCGCATGGTGGCACCTTTGGGGTTTATCTGACCGCCATGCTGGGGCTGGACTTGAACCGGCGGCATCCGTTTCACTTTGGGAATACGTCGTTGAGTTTAGTGGAAGTGCGCGACGGCGCGTTTCACATTCATTACTTGAACAACACTTGCCATGTGCTGAATGGCCAGGCTCGTTGAGTTTTGGAAGGCACTGCATGACTCACAATGTTCGTACTTACGGGGATATTCGCGTGTTTGCCGGAACGTCGTGTCCGGACTTCGCCGAGGAAATTGGCGAATGTCTGGGCATTGCCATTAGCCCGCGCGAGATCATCCGCTTTCCGAATGACAACATTTTTGTGCGACTGCTGGCCAGTGTACGCGGCAAAGATGTCTTCGTCATTCAAACGCTGACCGCGCCGGTCAGCCACAACATCCTCGAACTGCTGATTCTGCTCGATACGGTGAAGCGGGCGAATGCGGGACGTATCACGGCGGTGATGCCCTACTTTGCGTATGGCCGCAGCGATAAAAAAGATCAGCCGCGGGTGCCGATCACGGCGCGGTTACTGGCGGATTTAGTGAAGACGGCGGGCGCCGATCGGTTCATGACGCTCGATCTGCACGCCGGACAAATCCAGGGTTTCTTCAGCATTCCCGGCGACGAAGTGAGCACGTTTCATCTGCTGAGCGATTTCATGCTGGCCAAGCACCTGGAGCGCCAGCCGGGTGGGGCGGTGGTCGTGACGGCCGATCTGGGCTTTGCCAAGAAGGGACGCAACTTCGCGCAGAAGTTGAATTTGCCGATGGCCTTCATCGAGAAACGCCGCACGGGCAATGACGCCAAAGCGCAGTCGTTGACGGTCATCGGCGATGTGGCTGGTAAGTCGGTGATCCTGGTCGACGATGAAGTGGACACCGCCGGTTCGATGAGCGGCGCGGTGAATATTTTGAAAGCGAGCGGCGCGGGTGACATTTACCTGTGCTTCACGCACCCGCTGCTCTCGCCGCCGGCGGTCGATCGCTTGCGGGCCTTGCCCATCAAGGAGATCATCACGACGAACAGCGTGCCGCTGCCCGCCGAGAAGCGTCTGCCGAATGTGACGGTACTCTCGGTCGCGCCGTTGTTGAGCGAAGTGATCTTGCGCACGCATGAGGGCATGTCGGTGGGGCAGATGTTTAATGAATAATTTATGATTGCAGATTTCTGATTGTTGATTTCAAATCGACAATCAGAAATCACAAATCAACAATCAGAAATCAGGTTTAGATGTTCAAGTCAATTGTTTCGAAGTTTACCGGTGATCCGGCGCAGAAGACCATGGCGAAGTATCAAGCGCTGGTGGATGAAGTCAACGCGCTGGAAGCCGAATATGAACGTATGTCGGAGGAAGAACTGCGCGGCGTCACGGCCGAGTTTCGCGAGGACCTGCGCGAGTCGCTGCAGGAGCAGCGCGCGCGCTGGGAAGAGGCGCGCAACTCAGTGCAAACCGAAGACGATCTCGATCAACGGCGGCAGCTGGATTACGACGTTAAGAAGGTCGAAGACGAATACTTCAAGGCGGTCAACGTGCTGCTGGCCGAATTCATGCCGCAGGCTTTTGCCGCGGTGCGCGAGGCCTCCAAACGCACGATCGGTTTGCGGCACTTCGACGTGCAGTTGATCGGCGGGGCGGTGTTGCACGGCGGGCAGATTGCCGAAATGAAGACGGGCGAAGGCAAGACGTTGGTCGCCACGCTGCCGCTCTATCTCAATGCGCTGGCCGGACATGGCGCTCATCTGGTCACGCCCAACGACTACCTGTCCAAGGTCGGCGTGCAATGGATGGGACCGATCTATCACGCCCTGGGGCTGACCGTCGGCGTGATTCAACACGAGTCGGCGTTCTTGTTCGATCCCAGCGTGAAGTCGCAAGACGATCGCTACAATCATCTGCGGCCCGTGTCGCGCCGCGAAGCCTATCTGGCCGACCTCACGTACGGCACCAACAACGAATTTGGTTTTGACTATCTTCGTGATAATATGGTATGGGACTTGGCGCAGTGCGCGCAGCGCGATTTGCACTATGCCATCGTCGACGAAGTGGATAACATCCTGATCGACGAAGCGCGCACGCCCTTGATCATCTCCGGCCCGGCGGAAGAGTCGAGCGATCTGTACGGCAAGTTCTCGGAAGTGGTGCGCCGCCTCCAGTCCTCCAGCGACGACGAGGCCGAAGAGCCGGATGGCGATTACGTCATCGAGCACAAGACGCGCGGGGTCACGCTCACCGAGGGCGGCATCGAGAAGATCGAGCGGATGCTGAGCGTCGACAATCTGTACGACACGGAACATTTTGAGTGGATTCCGTATCTCGATAATGCCCTGCGCGCCAACGTGATTTACAAGCGCGACAAGGACTACATCGTCAAAGACGGCGAAGTGATCATCGTCGACGAGTTCACCGGCCGGTTGATGTATGGTCGTCGTTACAGCGAAGGGCTGCACCAGGCGATCGAGGCGAAGGAAGGCGTCAACGTTCAGCGGGAAAGCCTGACGTACGCGACGATCACGTTCCAGAATTATTTCCGCATGTACCGCAAGCTGGCGGGCATGACGGGCACGGCCAAGACGGAAGAAGAAGAATTCCAGAAGATTTATAACCTGGACGTTGCCATCATCCCGACGCATCGCCCGATGGTGCGCACCGACAACCCGGATCTGATCTTCAAGACGATGCCGGGCAAGTTCAAAGCCGTGGTTGACGAAGTGGCGGAACTGAACCAGCAGGGCCACCCGGTGTTGCTGGGTACGGTGGCAATCGAAACGTCCGAGATGTTGTCGGGCATGCTGAAGCGGCGCGGTGTTCCGCATAACGTCTTGAATGCCAAGGAGCATGAAAAGGAAGCGACCTACATCGCGCAGGCGGGCCGATCGGGCGCCGTAACCGTCGCGACGAATATGGCCGGGCGCGGTGTCGACATTCTGCTCGGCGGCAATCCCGAAGGCATCGCGCGCGAAATCCTGCGCAAGAAAGGCATCGATCTGACCCAGGTCGCGCCGGAGGATTGGGACGCGGCCTTGGCGGAAGCGAAGAAGCAGACGGAGGCCGATCGGGAAAAGGTGGTCGCGCTCGGCGGGCTGCACATCATCGGCACCGAGCGGCACGAGGCGCGCCGGATCGATAATCAGCTGCGCGGGCGCGCGGGCCGCCAGGGCGATCCCGGCTCAAGCCGCTTCTACGTTTCGATCGAGGATGAATTGATGCGGCGCTTCGGCGGCGATCGCATTAAGGGCGTGATGGACTGGGCCAAATTTGAAGACGATCAGCCGCTGGAGCATTCGCTGCTCAGCAAGTCGATCGAGCAGTCGCAGGTGCGGGTGGAAGGTTATAACTTTGACATCCGCAAGCATGTGCTGGAATACGACGATGTGGTCAACACGCAGCGCAATGTCATTTACGCGCAGCGCCGCAAGATGCTAAGCGAGCAGAACCTGAAACCCATCATCATGGATATGATCACCGATGATGTGCATTCGTTGGTGGCTGAGCATACGCAAGGCGCGATCGACGCGTATGATTTAAGTGCTTTGATGATTGCGGCGCGCGGTTTGATTCCGCTGCCCGCCGCGTTGACACCCGATGACTGGCGTGATCACAAGCCGGATGAGATTGAAGAGCAGTTGGTGGCATACGCCGAAACCGCCTACACCGAAAAAATGCGGCAACTCGGCGACTTGATGCCGCAGGCCGAGCGCATCACGCTGCTGCGCGCGGTGGATAATCACTGGGTTCGGCATTTGACCGATCTGGATGCGCTGCGCGAAGGCATTGGCTTGCGGGCCTTCGGCCAGCAGAATCCAGTGGTGGCTTACAAGCGGGAAGCGGCCGAGACGTATGACGACATGCTGGCGTCCATTCGCAGCCAGGTCGCCCGTGACATCTATCGAGTTCAACCTGCGCAGTCCGCACCCACGCCGCAGCCGAAGCGGCTGAGCGTGAATACGGCAAGCAGCAGTGGCAAGGGCCGCCAACCGGTACGGAAGGTGGCGGATGAGACCGTGGGCCGCAATGATCCTTGCCCGTGCGGCAGTGGGAAGAAGTATAAACATTGCCACGGTGCGTCGGGCGCCACCGCACTGCCGACCGGTAAGGCGGTCAGTGCGGCCAAGACCGGCACACCCATCAAGCAGCGAAAATGAGCGACTCTGATCCTAACAACCTATCCAAGTGGAACCCTGCCAATCCGCGCAAACATTCCGGGCTGCCCGGCACGGGCGATCTGTCGCGACGGCTGATGGACGATATGGATCCGGAGGTTCTGGAGTTCCTCAAGACCACGGTCAATTCGTTCATCAAGTGGGATCTCGTCATCTTTTTCTTCGAGAATCCGCACACCACCGATACGATCGATAATATCGCGCGCTACATCGGGCGTGACGCGGCCGTGATCAAAAGCGACCTGGAAGATTTGGTCCGATCGGGCGTGTTGGAATTGCACAGTGCGGGCAATCTGACCGTCTACTCGTTGACCAAAGACACTCAGGTGCGCGAAAAGATCAAGCACTTTGTGTCGGCCAGTGATGATCGCCAGTTCCGCGTGAAAGCGATTTATCATCTCATTCGCGGCACGCGCTAGTCAGCGGTCCCGTTGAACGCCGGGCCTGACACGGGCCTGCTGGCGCGTCAGGCAAGTTTGCCTGGTGCTTGATATATGGAGCAAGAAGCGATGGAACGTATTAAAACCGGCATTCCCGGTCTGGATGACATGCTGAACGGCGGCTTTTTGAGCCAGTCCGCTAACTTGGTGGAAGGTGCGCCTGGTACGGGCAAGACGACGTTAGGCATGCAGTTCATTTATAATGGCATTACGCAGTTCAATCAGCCGGGCCTGATTCTGACGTTTGAAGAGTTTGCCCAGCAGTATTACGGCGATGCGGCCAACTTCGGCTGGGATTTTCGCGCGCTGGAAAAGGCCGACAAGCTGCGGGTGATCATGACCAGCCCGGAAGTGAGCTATTCCGATTTAGGCGGAGTAGACGGGCGCATTCAGGCGATGATCAAAGAGATCGGGGCGCAGCGCATTTTGGTGGATAGCTTGTCCCACTTCGATCGGTTGAGCGACGACCCGGTTCCTCGCCGCGGCATGCTCTATGGCTTCATCAACTCATTGAAGCGTGAAGGGTTGACCAGTCTGCTCACGCGTGAGAGCAGCGCGTTGATTGGCGAGCTGGAAAGCCCGGAAGAGGACGTGGCCTTTGTGGCCGACTCGTACGTGATGCTGCGTTATGTGGAAATTGAAAGCGCCGTGCGCAAAGCCCTATTAGTGCTCAAACTGCGCGGCAGCGATCATGCCAAGGACATTCGCCAATATGAAATTACGCGCAACGGCATTGAAGTCCAGGCGAAGTTCGAAGGGCGTGAAGGGATTATGAGCGGCAGTCCCCGTCGCATGGCCGATTCATTTGTCGAGGCATTTGTGCGACGCTAGAGCGGGGCTGATCGAGACGGGTGAAACGCCTGGCCCATTTCTATCTGGCCAGGCTGGGTAGGACATCAACTCGACGATGGATCTAAGGTCAATACTGTTTAGATAAGGCTCGCAGCCCGCGTCCCCGCGGGCGATCCCACCGCGTCCGCGATGCGCGCGGCTGGGTAAGCGCTAACTAAACAGTATTGGATCTAAGGTTACAGACATGGTCACTTTGGACGCAGTTTTGAATTTGATCGCGTGGAGTCTGATCGGTGTGCTGATTGTGGTGGTGTATTACATCGCCCGCTTTTATCAGATCACCTCCGGGTGCCAAACCTACTATCGCTGGTTCTGGCTGCCGTTGGGGTTGCTGCTTGTGGCGGCGGTGTTGAATGTCATGGCTGACCCGCTGCTCGATTTGGGGCGTGACGCCTTGTTGCTCGTGGGGGGAGTCAGTTTAATCGGATTGAGCTACTATCTGTTACACTTGATGATGGGGAGCCGATCGTGACGATTCTGACGATACCGGCGGCTTTGATCGGTTCTATTGCCGTGGGTTATCTGCTGTATATCTTTGTGGTGCTCAGCCGCAAGCTGGGGGCGGTGACCAAGGCCAAGCTGTACTATCGCTGGTTGTATGGGTCCATCGTCATCGTCGTCGTCACGACCGTCGTCGAGTGGATCATTCTCACGGTGCGCATGGCCCCGCAGAATGCCCCCGAGATCATCGTGAGCGAGTGGTTTCACCTGATCGGCCACACCATTCCCCTCGTGGTGGCGGTCGTGATTGCGCTGGTTGTGGCACTGCGTTACTGGGGCTGGTTGTTCCGGGAGCGTGATCGGTGAATGAAGTGAAGCCGCCTCTGCGCAAACGGGTGTCCCCTCTGGCCTGGTCATCAAGTGATGCCGAGGCCCTATTGTTTGCGCACGCCGGCCCGGCTCTGGTGCTGGATGTACAGGGTTGCTTGCAAGCCGCCAATGCCCCAGCCCTGGAGTTGCTCGGCCTCACCTCACCGGCAGAACTCCACGCTCGGCCCTCGTGGCGCGGTCGGCCCTTTAGTGACTTCCTCAGCGCTGATACACAGCTGCGCTGGCAAGATCTGTGGCAGCGTCTGACGGTCGAGCGGATTGAGGCGCACGGCGAATTAGAACTGGTGCCGCTGCTTGATCGCCGCCATGAGGCGTCAGGTCCACGCCGCGTTGAATGGGCTGGCCGGCCGATCCTACGGGGGCGACGGGTGGTCGCTGTGCAAGCCGTCCTGCGCTCGATCGCTTCCTTGCCAGCCGCGCCACAGTCACGGCAGCAGCGCATCACCGAGGCCCTGCAGCATGTCATGGCGATCGTTAACTCGACGCTAGACTTGGATGCAGTCCTCAACGCCATTGTCGAGCGCTTGAAGAATGTCGTTCCATATGATGGCGTGGCCTTGTTGCTGAAAGAGCAGGGCCACTATCGCCTGGCCGTGGCGCGCGGCTTTGTGCTGCAGCTCGACGCGGTGCTGGCGGAGAATCTGAATGACCTGCCCACGGTGCGGGCGCTGTTGCAGACCCGCGGCCCGGTGTATATCCCCGACACGCAAGCAGATCCGCTGTGGCTGACGCTGCGCGCCGACAACCCTGTTCGATCGTGGCTGGGCCTGCCCTTATTCAATCGCCGCCAAGACGAAATTTTAGGCATCCTCAACATCGATCACAACCAGCCCCATGCGTATGATGACGAAGATATTCAAGTTGCCTACGCTTTCGCCACTCAAGCAGCGGCGGCCATTGAGAATGCGCGTCTCTATGCCGAAGTCCAGCGCCGTGCCGATCATTTGGCGGCGTTGAACAGCGTCTCGGCGACGGTCAGCCAGTCACTCGATCTGGAAACGACGTTGAATACGGCCCTGGATAAAGCCCTGGACGTCGTCGGGTTTGAGGCCGGGGCGATTAGTCTCATCGACGAAGAGGCGCAGGAGTTGGTCATTCGCGTGCATCGCGGCTGGCGGCAGCAAGACCTGGTCAGCAACATGCGCGTGAAACTGGGACAGGGACTGTCGGGACAGGCCGTGATTACAGGCGAAGTGATCGTAACCGGCAGTCTGGAAAACGAACCCCGCCTGGCCGTGCCGCAAGTGCGCGACGAAGGGGTGTGCGCCATGGCCCTGGCGCCCATGCGCGCCCGGGGGCGCGTCGTGGGGGTGTTGGGCGCGATGAGCTACGAACCGCGCCGCCTGGCGCCGCACTCGATCGATGTGATCAAATCGATCGCCGATCAGATTGGGGTGGCCATTGATAACGCGCAGTTGTTTGCGCGGGTAACGCGCCGCTCGCAGCAGCTGGCGCTGTTAAATGAAGTAACCCGCGACGTGTTGGATACACTCGATATGTCCGAGCGCTTCCGGCGCATCACCCATTCGATCTCCGAAAAATTCGGCTACGATTCCGTGGCCGTTTTTATGGTTGATCCCGATCGGCAGGGGCTGACCCTGCGCTCCAGCACCGGAACCAAGGCCCGCCAGCAACAGGGACAGGTTATTGGTCAGTCGATTAACCAGGGCCTGGTAGGTTACGTGGCGCGCACAGGCGAGAGTGTGATCATCGGCGATGTGCGCCGGGATCCACGCTACTACAGCGTGATTGATCCGGCGGACGATCAGACGCGATCAGAACTCACCGTTCCGCTGAAGCGCGGTACCGAGGTCGTGGGCGTGCTGAACATTGAGCACACGGAACCTCAAGCCTTCTCGGCCGAAGATGCCGAAATGATGCAATTGCTGGCCGACTTGCTGGTGATCGCCATCACCAACGGCGAACTATATGAACAAGCCAGGCAACATGTCGCCGAATTAATGGCCTTGCAAGCGGTCAGCCTGCAAGTGACGGCTTCGCTCGATCTGTGGTCGGTGTTGGACACGATCGAGCGCAACGCCCTGACGCTCATTCGGGCCGACTACACGCACCTCTTCCTCTACGATCCCGATCAGCGCGATCTGATCTTTGGCGCGGCGTTGCGCCAGGACGGTGCGCATGAACCCCTCGTGTCGCAGCTTGATCCAGAAGGCCTAGCTTGGCAGACCTTTCGTGAAGGTCAGGCCATCGTCGTCGACGATGTGCAGGGCGATCCGCAATATGCCGCGCGCGCCCGCTCGGCCTCGGTGGCGGTCTTTCCGCTCAAGCGACCCGATGGCGCCGTCGGCGTCTTCTCGGTATCTTTTCTGGAACAACACACGTTCACGTCTGACGAGATTCGCGTGCTAACTCTGCTATCCGACCTGGCCGCCATCGCCGTCAGTAATGCGCGCTTGTTCGAGCAAACCAAGCGTCAATTGGAAGAAATCCGCACGCTGCATGAGCTGTCGTTGGCCGCTTCGTCGTCGTTGGACTTCGAGCAAGTCACCCGGCGCACGGTGGCCGCCTTGCAGCACTCGCTAGGCTTTGAATACATCGCGCTGTTCCTGGTCAACGACGAAGGCGATTACGCGCACCTCTACACCACCTCACCGTTGCAGGCTGAATATGAGCGCAACCGCTTCATCAAAGTGGGCATGGGCATCGTGGGCTGGTCGATTGCCAACGGGTCATTGATCAATGTGCCGGACGTGCAGCAGGACCCGCGTCATTTGCCGGGCATTGCCTCCACCCGATCGGAACTTTGCGCTCCGCTGCGCGTGGGTGAGCGCGTCATCGGCGCGGTCGATGTGCAAAGTCCGCGTGTGAATGCGTTCACGCCCGGCGATGAACGCCTGCTCATGACCATCGCCGGGCAATGGGCGGTGATTCTGGAAAACACCAAGCTGTTTGCCGCCGAGCGCCTGCGCCGTGAACAACTGGAACGCTTGCAGACGAGCGCGGCCGCCATCGCGGCCGAATTAGATCTCGGCACGCTGCTCGATCTAATCGTACAAGAAGCAACGCGCACTTTTAATGCGCCGGCGGCTAGTTTGCTGCTGCTCGATCCAGTCGAGGATGTGCTGCGCATTAAGGCCAACCGCGGCCTCTCGGCTCAGTTTGTGCCGCAGCTGATCGTGCCGCGCGCGCAACTGGGTGAGACGACGATGCCGACTGGCTATGCGCGCGTGGGGCCACCTCAGCTGATCGCGGACATACAGGCCGAGGCCTGGCCTGAAGCCCAGCGCCGCCTCTTCGCAGAAGAAGATGTATGCAGCCTGCTGCGCGTGCCGATTGTGAGTCGCGGCCGCCTGGTCGGCGCGTTGGAAGTGTACAGCCGATCGGTGCCGCGCCGCTTCCGCGATGATGAAATCGATCTAGCCGAGATTTTTACCAGCCAGGCGGCGGTGGCCATCGAAAATGCGCAGCTCCTGGAAGAAACGCGCCGCCGTCTAGCCGAAATCTCGATCTTATTTGAGGCCTCGCGCGCTGGCGCCTCGACGTTGGATCTGGGCCAGGTGCTCGATCGGGTCTTGGAAGTGATCAAACGCAGCTTGCGCTTTGATACACTGGAGTTCATCCTCTATGAACCGGATAAGCAGTTGCTGCGGACGCGTGCCGGTTACGGTTATCCGCCTGACCAATCTGCTTTAGATGTGAAACTGGGCGAAGGTCTGGTAGGCTGGGTGGCGCAGACGCGGCAATCTGCCTTGGTGGGCGATGTGCTGCAAGACGCGCGCTACGTGTCGACTTATCCAGCGACTCGCTCGGAATTGGCCGTGCCGCTGCTCATGGCGGATCGCTTAATTGGCGTCATGAATGTCGAAAGCGCGTCCATTAACGCTTTTACTTCGGACGATGAACGATTGCTGCAAGTGCTGGCCGGCCAGCTGACGGTGCTCATCGAAAATGCGCGCTTGCACGAGGAAACCCAACAACGCCTGGCCGAAGTTTCTACGCTATACACCTTCGCTGAACAGCTGACCAGCAGTATCGATTTGCCAACCTTGCTCGATTCGATCGTGGTGACGCTGAAAGAGGTGCTGCACTGCCGGGGCGTGAGCATTTCGTTGCTCAATACCGAAACGCGGACCTTAGTGATTCGTGCGGCCGCAGGTTTACAGCCCAAATGGCAGGAGACGGCTCAATTGAAGGTGGGCGAAGGCATCAGCGGCAAGGTCGCGGCCACGGCGGCCCCGCTCTACGTGCCCGACGCGCGCAGCCTGCCCGATTTCATTTTCTTCGATCCGGTGGTGCGTTCGTTATTGGTGGTGCCACTGACGGTGAAGGATCGCGTCATCGGCACGTTGGCGATCGATCAGGCCATCCCCGATGCCTTCAACGCCGACGACGAGCGCACCGTGACGATTGCGGCCGCGCAGGCGGCCGTGGCGATCGAGAACGCGCAGCTGTATGCCGACCTGAAAGAGCGCGCCACTAAATTGGAACAGGCTTACCAGGAATTGCAAAAAATCGACAAGCTGAAAGACGAATTGGTGCAGAACGTCTCGCATGAGCTGCGCACCCCTCTCACGTTTATCAAAGGCTACGTCGAACTGATCCTGGAAACCGACATGGGGCCGTTGACCGACGGGCAGCGCGAAGGGTTGACCATCGTGGCGGACAAGACCAACGCATTGAGCCGGCTGGTCAGCGACATCATTTACTTGCAGCAGATCGAGCGCGAATCGCTGCGACTGTCGCCGCAAGACATGCGTGAGATGTCGCGGATGGCTTTGCAAAGCTGCGAGATTGCGGCCTTGAACGCGGGCATTACGCTGCGCCTTGAAGCGCCGGCCGAGTTGCCGGCCATTCTGATCGATCGGGATCGGATCAATCAGGTCTTTGACAACTTGTTGGGAAACGCCATCAAGTTTAGTCCGCGCGGCGGCACGATCACGATTCACGTGGAAAACTTGGGCGAGATGGTTCTGCTGAGCGTCTCCGATATGGGCGTGGGCATTCCTGCCGACAAGCTGGAAAAGGTCTTCGATCGCTTCTATCAAGTTGACGGCTCGGCCACGCGACGCTTTGGTGGAGCGGGGTTGGGACTTGCGATTGTGCGGCGCATTATCGAGGCGCATGGCGGACGCATTTGGGTTGAAAGTGAAATGGGGCAGGGCAGTTCCTTCAAGTTTACGCTGCCCAGGATGCCGCCTCCGGTTGAAATTGTGGGCAAACCTGGTTAGCGATGTGACACTATGGTAATGACGACGTCACGGCCGATGCCACGTTCGACCCTTGAATTGAGGCGGGTGTTGCACGCTTTGCCCAAGGTCGATCTGCACCGGCATCTGGAAGGCTCGCTGCGCCTGGAGACGCTGGCCGAAATTGCTCAGGAGCATGGCATCGATCTGCCCAGCTACAACATTGAGCAGCTGCGACCTTACGTACAGTTCACCGACGAAGAGCCGGACTTCCATCGGTTTTTGGAAAAATTCAAATTGTTGAAGCGGTTCTATACGACGCGGGAAGCCGTGAAGCGCGTGGCGTATGAAGCCGTGATCGACGCGGCCGCCGACAATGTGCGCTATTTGGAACTGCGCTTCAATCCAGCGGCGTTGGCGCACGCTCAGAACTTTCCGCTGCACGAAGTGACGGAATTGGTGATCGAGGCGGTGAATCAAGCGCAGGCCGAGACCGGAATCTGGGTGCGCCTGTTGTGCACGGCGGTGCGGCATGAGAGTTACGACCTGGCGCGCCAAGTGATCGACGTGGCGATGGCTTATCGGGATCGGGGCGTCGTCGGCGTGGATCTGGCCGGCGATGAAGTGCATTATCCCGCCGCTCCGTTTGCGCCGTTGTTCAAGCGAGCCGCTGAGCATGGCCTCGGCATTACCATTCACGCGGGCGAAGCAGGCCGGGCCTCCAACGTGCGCGAGGCCGTGGAAGTGCTGCATGCCCAACGGATCGGGCACGGGATTCGCGCGATCGAAGACTCGAGCGTGGTGCAATTGCTGCGGCAGCGCAACGTGACGTTGGAGGTTTGCCCCACGAGCAATTTGCAGACCGGTGCGGTCGATAATTTTGGCCTGCATCCCTTGCGTGATCTTTACGTGCTGGGCGTCAAAGTCACCATCAATACTGATGATCCCAGTATTTCCGACACGACACTGACCGACGAATACATGGTGGCGGTGATGGGTCTGGGCGTAAGTCTGCGCGATCTACGCGAGTGCACGCGCAACTCGATTCGCGCGGCCTTCTTGTCGCCGGTAGAGAAGCTGCAGTTGGAGCAACTGCTTCTCACTGAGTTTGACACGCTGTTGTGAAATCAAAACCGGGGCTTGCGCAAGCCCCGGTTTTGCTGAGCGGCGCTCAGGCGGTGCGTTCCCATTCATGGATAGCGGCTTTGATCAAATCGCGCACTTGCAGCTCGGCAATTTCATCGGCGTGATGATAAAACTGCCGATCGATTTCGATCAGCAGGCTGCTATCGGGCGCCGCGCCAACGTGAATTTTGCGATGGGCCAGTTCGGGGTAGCGGATGAGGTTGCGCTGCAAAATTGTTTCGATCTGAGCGAGAATGCTGTTAGGCGGGGCCGGATACAGCGGCAAGGTGGGCGCGGAACCACCCTGCGCCAGGGCTTGCGCGACCGTCGGATCGATGCCGGGTGCCGGCGCGCTGGGCGTGAGAAAAACAACGGGCTTGGGTTTCAGGTCGGGGGCTGCCACTGGGGCAATCCCGGCAAACTTCTGCAGGCCGCTTAAGGCTACCAAAACTTTGCTGGCGGCTCGATCGTCGTGAATATCTTTCAGCGCTTTGTACGGCATCCCATTGATCTCGACAACCCACTCGCCGGAAGCCGCATCCCGCGAGACCACCACGGCATCGGCGGGCAAATTCGGGCCGCTGGTGCGTGTTAAAGTCTTGCCGGTGGATGCGGCGATGTTTTTCACCCATCCGGGCGCCGGCTTGTCGTCGGTCACGGCCTCATGCACCACAGGCCCCTTCGCGCGTTGGCGCAAAGCCACCACCACGCCGATCAGGACCAGCAGCAGTGCGATACCAATGATGGTTACAATTGGAATAAAACGTTCGAGTGGCATAGGCTCCTCGTTTTAGTGCCGCCGGGAGCGGCCTCGTCTGGGTTGGCACTGCGGACAGAAATGCGTGCCGCGCTGTGCCACCACCATGCGCTGAATCGGTTGGTGACAGCGGTAGCAGGGCCTAGCGGTTCGACCATACACGCGCGGCTGATAATCCCCTTCGATCACGCCATCCCCGGCGTCGGTACCTTCATCCTCGATGGCGGTGCGCAGCACCTTGCGAATCGATCGATACAGCGCGGCAACCTCGGCCTCCGTCAGACTGTCTGTCTTGCGCAGCGGATGTATCCTGGCCAGCCACAATGATTCATCGGCGTAAATGTTGCCCACGCCCGCCAGAAATTCTTGATTGAGCAGCAACGGCTTGATGGCGCCCGATCGGGATCGGACCAACTCGCGGAACTTTGGCAAAGTAAACGTCCGATCGAGCGGCTCCGGCCCGATCGAGCCGGTGACCATTTCGGGATCCGCCACCAGCCACATCTTGCCAAACTTGCGAACATCGTTGAAGCGCAACTGTCGCCCATCGTCCAGCTCGAACACCACGCGATCGTGTTTCGCAAGCGGCTCAGTGTGATCGACTACCCTAAGTTTGCCACTCATCTTAAGATGAATCAATAGGAAGAGAGTAGGCGGTTGATTTGCCGGTGTCGCGCCGCGGTTAGAGTATCCGGCTAAAGCCTCGACTCCGAGTAGCGTGAACACCAGGTACTTCGCGCGCCGATCGATGGCCTGCACGGTGTAGCCCCGCAGCATTCGCGCGAATTCCTTCGGCGCAGGCCGGGCCACGGTGCGCTTCCAGTAGATTGTCACGTCTTCAATCGTGCGTCCGATCACCGGCTCACGCAAGCGGCGAACAAGCGTTTCGACTTCAGGGAGTTCAGGCATTGGGCGATTTCTGATTGTTGATTGCTGATTGCTGATTTTGAAATAGTGCTTTGACGGCTGGCCGGGTAAGAAAAATCGAGCCGATAATTCCAATAGTAATCATCATGCACAAGATGATTGCCGTTGCAGGTGAATTCCAGTTTGACGGGGTTGTCAGCCCTAAGCCGCTAAGTATGCTGGAAATAGCAAAAATTTCAATGGTGGCCCCTCGACTCCAAGGCCGCAGCTGCCACAACCTCAAAGCCGTAAAGCCGACCAAAATTGCGCCTCCTGGTATGAATACCAATTGTAGCCAGGTGAATATACCGTTACTCACTCCTATGAAGGCCATCACTATCGCGACGATAGCCCAGAGCGCCAGACAGATAGCGCAGACTCGCACGCCGATCAACGCCCATTTAGGTTGAGTGTTGGATGTGATCATCATGATGCCTCGCAGCGGTATTATACCAAGCCGCACCAAGACCTGTCAGACGGGCCAACAGCTGGTGGAAGTTCAAGGTTCGCGACGAGCAGTTCTCAATTTAGCCTATTGTGCTCGCGATGGATGGTCACATCCATCGCTGTCAGTGGCCGGACACTTGCACCCACTGCGTGCAGTGCGGTGTGTGACCACGCGTTGCGGAGCGAGAGCATTTCACCCAAATGAGAATTGCTGACGGCCCACCTGATAGGTTTTTACTTCTCGGATGTGGTAAACTGATTCACAGAGGGCTACAACGAATTTGGAAAACAACGAATACTGAACGCCACCTTAAAATTCGTTTTAGTTTCAAAGCGGTGTTGCTTTTATGCCTTGACGGGGGATGTGAGTTGGCTATAATCAGCCGCGCGGTTGTGATGGCGTAGCAAAGTCGTTCTTCGAAGTTTCCTCGGTGTGATGGGATATATATAAGTCATGTCATTTGTTCATCTTCACGTGCATAGTGAATATTCAGTGCTAGACGGCTTAAGCAAAGTCGGCTCGATCGTGTCGCGCGCCAAAGAGCTGGGCCAGCCGGCCGTGGCGATCACGGATCACGGCGTGATGTACGGCGTGATCGATTTCTTCAACGCGGCTAAGAAGGCGGGCGTCAAGCCCATCATCGGCATGGAGGGCTATCTCGCCCGCCGTGCGCGCACCGATCGCGATCCGCAGAAAGACAAGAGCCCCTATCACTTGCTGTTGTTGGCGCAGAATCAGGCGGGGTATCAAAATCTGTTGAAACTCGCCAGCATCGCGCAATTGGAAGGTTTCTACTATCGCCCGCGTGTCGATAAGGAAGTGCTCGCCCAGTACAGCGAGGGCATCATCGTGACGACCGGCTGCGGCGCGGCCGAGATTCCACGTTACATCATGGACGGGCAGATTGACGAGGCGCGCAAAGCGCTGGGCTGGTACGTGGATGTCTTCGGGCGCGATCGGTTCTTCGTCGAATTGCAGCTGCACGAAGGTTTCCCCGAGCTCATCAACATCAACCGGAACTTGCTGCAGCTGGCCAGGGAATTCAACGTGCGCCCGGTTGCCACCAACGACGCGCATTACATCAAGCAGGAAGACGCGCCTGCGCAGGACATCATGTTGTGCATCGGCACGGGCACGCTGGTCAAGCAGCAAGACCGTATGCGCATGACCGATACCTCGTACTACCTCAAGAGCCACGCGGAGATGGCCGCGCTCTTTAACGAAGTGCCGGAAGCGTTGACCTCGACGTTAGCCATCGCCGAGATGTGCGAAGTCGATCTGAGCACCAAGGGCTACCACCTGCCGGACTTCGAATTGCCCGCCGGCGTCACGCCCGATCAAGAGCTGCGCCGCAAGTGCGAAGAAGGCTTGACCCTGCGCTATGGCGAGCAGGCCAATGATCCCGAAGTGCGCAAGCGCCTCAACTACGAACTCGAAGTCATCCACAAGATGGGCTTCGATACGTATTTTCTCATCGTCTCGGATCTGACCCGCTTTGCCAAAGAGCAAGACATCTGGTGGAACATCCGTGGTTCCGGCGCGAGTTCGATCGTGGCGTACACCAGCGGCATCACCAATCTCGATCCGCTGCCCAATAAGCTGATCTTCGAGCGCTTCCTCAACCCCGGTCGCATCTCCATGCCCGATATCGACATGGACTTCCCCGACGATCGCCGCGCCGAGATGATCAACTACACCGTCAATAAATACGGCAAAGACAAGGTCGCGCAGATCATCACGTTCGGCACGTTGGGCGCGCGCGCGGCGATCCGCGATACCGGCCGCGCGCTGGAAGTTCCGCTGTCCGATGTCGATCGCGTGGCGAAGCTGGTGCCCAACCAGCCCGGCAAGCCCACGAAGATCAGTGAAGCGATCGATCAGATTCCCGAACTCAAAGAGATGTACGACACTACCGATTGGGCCAGGACCCTGCTGGATACGGCGCAGACGGTGGAAGGCACAGTGCGCAACGTTGGGACGCATGCCGCCGGGGTGGTGATCTCCGATCGGCCGTTGGTGGAATACGCGCCGCTAGCGCGCCCCACCAAGGAAAGCGACAACTCGCTCGAATCGATCACGCAGTTCGAAATGGGCGTCGTCGAATCGATCGGCCTGTTGAAAGTGGACTTCCTCGGCCTGGCCACGTTGACCATCATGCGCAAGGCGTGCGATCTGATCAAGCACTATCACGGAGTCGATCTCAATCTCAATAATATCCCGGTGAACGATCGGGCGGCGTTCCAATTGATGTCACGCGGCGATGTGCTGGGCTTGTTTCAGGTGGAAGGCGCGGGGATGCGCCGCATGTTGATGGAGATGCGGCCCGGCAAGTTTGAGCATATCATCGCGGGCATTTCGTTGTTCCGCCCCGGCCCGATGGAATACATCCCCAAATACATTAAGCGGCTGCACGGCGAAGAACCGGTCGAGTATCATCACCCCAAGTTGGAGCCGATCCTCGAAGAGACGTACGGGATCATCGTTTATCAAGAGCAAATTATTCAGATCGCGGTGCAGCTGGCGGGTTATCTGCCGGGCGAGGCCGATGAGATCCGCAAGGCCGTCGGCAAGAAGATCAAAGAAAAGATCGAGTCGCATAAGGCCAAGTTCATCGCCGGTTCGGTGAAGAACGGCATCCCTCAGTCGGTGGCCGAAGCCATCTACACTGACATCGAATTCTTTGCGCGTTACGGCTTCAACAAGGCGCACGCCGCCGACTACGCGGTGATGACGTGCCAGACGGCGTATTTGAAAGCGCATTACCCGGTCGAGTATATGACGGCGTTGATGACGGTGGAGCAAAGCGTCGAGAAGATCGGCCTGCTCATCGTCGAATGCCGCCGCATGGGCATCGACGTGCTGCGCCCCGACATCAACCACAGCGATCTCGACTTCACGATTGAAGCGCTGCCCGACGGCAAACGCGCGATTCGTTTTGGGATGGCGTCGATCAAGGGCGTGGGCGAAGGACCGGTGAGCGTCATTCGGGAGGCCCGTGATCCTTCGGCAGGCTCAGGAGGCGGCCCCTTCAAGAGTATCGAAGATTTCGCGCGTCGCGTCGATTTGCGTTCGGTGAATCGCCGCGCGCTGGAAGCGTTGATCAAAGTCGGGGCGCTGGAAGATTTCGGCAATCGCGCGCAGCTACTGCAGATGGTCGATCGGATGATGGGCTTGAGCGGCTCGGCGCATCGCGCAGAGGATGTGGGCCAGCTGACGTTGTTCGGCGGCATGGTCGATGCGGCCGCCACCGAATCGATCGGCGCGCTGCCCAACATCGAAGATGTGCCGCAGCGTGAATCGCTCTCGTGGGAAAAAGAACTCATCGGCGCGTATGTGTCCGAGCATCCGGTGACCAAGGCGCTGGCCGATCTGCAAAGCGAGATCACGCACACCAGCGGCGAATTGAATGAGGACCTCGACGGGCAGAAAGCGGTGATGGTGGGCGCAGTGGTCAGCACGCGCACCATCCAAACGAAGAAGGGCGACACGATGGGCTTCATCCAACTCGAAGACGTGCAAGGCGGCTTCGAGTGTGTGGCTTTTCCGCGCACGTGGAAGCAGACCCAGAACCTGTGGCAGAAAGACAAAGTCGTGTTAGTGCGCGGCACGATCGATGGCAAGGGCAAGGTCGCTAAGATTCTGCTCGATTCCGCGACAGACAAGCCGCAGGTCACGAGCGCGGTTCCAGACAAAAAGGGATCAGGGATCAGGGAGCAGGGAGCAGGAAACAATGGTCAGCGCAATGGAGTGCAGCCACAGCCCGCTAATGGGCAACGATCTGTCACCAACGGCCAACCACAGTCGAAGGCGGTGAAGGAAAACAGTGCGGCGTATCAAGCCGCTGCCAAGCCGGTGACTCAGCCCGCGAAGGTTAATGGTCAGCCGCCAGTGACCACCAGCCCCACGGGGGCGCTTCGCAGCCAACCGCCAAAATCCAAAATCCAAAATCTAAAACCCGAAATCGTCGAGGACTTTGAAGTGAACGAAGTCTTGTTCGACGAAGATCCTTTTGCGGGCGAGATCTTCATCCCCGATGCCGATGATCCGATTGTGAATGTCGCACCGGTCGAAGATTATGGCTCGCCCAAGCATGACAATCCATTAGCCGAATCGACGGCGGAATATCAAGACCAGCTGCCCTTGTCCCGTGTGCCGCCCGCCGCGCCGCTATCCTACAATGCCGCTTTAGCGCATAGCGCGCCCTCGAAGGCAGCCGAACCAGTGCTAAAGAAAAACGGAAATGGTAACGGGAACGGCAAGAATTACATCTCGTTGGAACAACCCTATCGGTTCGCTAAAGTCGTGATCTCCCGATCGGGTGATAGTTCGCTCGACGCCTCGCGTGTGGGCGAGGTGCATCATCTACTCGCGTCCTACCCCGGGCCCGATCGCTTCTGCTTCCTCATCAAAGCGCGCGGCGAAACGCTACAACTCGATTTTCCGAACGACACCACCACGCTCGACGATATGCTGATCGCGCAACTCAAAGACTTGCATGGTGTGGAGTCGGTGCAAGTAAGCATGGGCTTATAACAGCTTAGTAAAACCTCACAGGCGCTTCGCGAGACCTGTGAGGTTTTTGGATGGCGAGATGAACTATGAATCCGGTCGATCGTGTGCGCGCGGCGCTCATTGAAAAGGGCCTCGGCGATGTGGTGCTGGAGCTGGATAACAGCGCGGCGACCGCGCCTTTGGCCGCCGCGGCCATCGGCGCGCATTTCGGTCTCAGCGTGCCGGTCGGGGCCATCGTGAAATCGCTCGTGTTTGTGATCGACGGGCAGCCGCTCATCGTGCTGGGCGCGGGCGATCGCAACGTCGATCAAAAGCGGCTGGCCGAGCTTTACGCAGTTAGCCGAAAGAGAGTAAAATTAGCCGACGCGGCGACGGCTCTGGCGGTCACGGGCTTCGAAGTGGGCGGGGTCGCGCCGATCGGGCATACACAGCCATTGCCGGTGGTAGTCGATGAAGCGTTGAGCCGCTTTGAAACGGTGTGGGCGGCCGCGGGCGCGCATCACGCGGTATTCCCGATCAAATACACGCAGCTCATTGAAATCACGTCAGGCCGCGTGGCTGCGCTTTCAGCGGCGCTTTCAGCGGCACTGACAGGCGACGTGCCGTTGGACGGCACGCAAGGAGAAACCAGATGAAACGAATCGGTGTGCTGACGGGTGGAGGCGATGTTCCCGGGCTGAATCCTTGTATCAAGACCATCGTCAACCGCGCGGTTGACGAAGGCTACGAAGTGTTGGGCATTCGCAAAGGCTGGGGCGGCTTGCTGTATTGCAACCCCGAAGATCCAGAATCGATCGCGGAATATATTTGGCCGCTGGACAAGCAGCGCGTGCGCACGATCGATCGCACGGGCGGCACGTTTCTGCATACCAGCCGCACCAACCCCGGCAAAGTGCGCGCCGCGGAAATTCCCCCCTTCCTGAAAGATAAGACTCATCCCGACGACAAAGGCCCGTTTGATTTCACACCTCATGCACTGCAGGTGTTGGACAAATTGGGCGTCGATACGCTCGTGCCGATCGGGGGTGACGACACGCTGAGCTATGCCGAGCGCCTGCATCGCGAAGGCGTCCACATCGCCGCGATTCCCAAGACGATGGACAACGACGTCTATGGCACCGATTATTGCATCGGCTTCTCGACGGCCATTACGCGCAGTGTGGAATTCATTCATCAGCTGCGCACCAGCGCGGGCAGTCACGAGCGCATCGCCGTCGTCGAACTGTTCGGGCGCAACTCGGGTGAAACGGGGCTGCTGGCATCGTATCTGGCCGGGGTCGATCGGGCCATCATTTCAGAGGTGCATTTCGATCCGGAAAAATTGGCGGCCTTCCTGATCAGCGATAAGGCGAACAATCCCAGCAACTACGCCATGGTGACGATCTCCGAAGGGTCGCAAATGACGGGTGGCAAGATCATCGAATACGGTCAGGCCGACGCCTATGGCCACAAGAAGCTGGGCGGCATCGGCGCGATTACGGGCGAGGCGCTGAAGAAGATCACGGGCGAAGATATTTTGTATCAGCAGATCAGTTACCTGATGCGCTCCGGCGCGCCGGATAGCCTTGATCTCATGGTCGCCGTGAATTACGCCAACATGGCCATCAAGTTGATCACGCGCGGCGCGTCGAACCGCATGGTGGCGCTGCGCAACGGCACCTACACCAGCATTCCCATCTCGACGATCATGCAAGGCATCAAGCGCGTGGACGTGGATGAGTTGTACGACGCGGAGAACTACCTGCCCAAGGTGCGGCATGTCGAAGGCAAACCGATGTTTTTGTATTAACGAGTGACGAGTAATGAGTGAAAACGGTCGGGACTTCAGGTAGCCCGACCGTTTTGGTTCTCCCATCTGGCTCAACATTCATTGTGGAATCAAGCCATTTTTTAGTTCAGTGATTTGTTTGTGCGTTTTGCGAGTTATTTCACGTTGACGTGCAAAATAGTTTTTACTATAATTATTCGAATCACCTCTGGCCTGTAAAAACCATTCGGCATTACGGCTTTCTTTCTTCTTTACCTGGATGATCATGTGCGGCACTCATTGATGATGTATCAGTCGAACTATCCGAATCCCCTGCAAGGAGCAATTATGAACACCCATCATAAACTACACCGATTCGTTGTCAAAGTCGTACAACTGCTGCTGGCCTTGTTGCTGGCGGTCGGTCCCTTCATCGCAACGGCCGCCCCGGCCCGCGCCGCGAACCGCGCCGATACCAGCCTCCCCCCCGTTGCCGCGGGAACCGCCCCCTATGCGGTGGCGGTGAACCCGGTGACCAACAAGGTCTATGTTGCCAACTTTAATAGCGCCAACGTCACCGTGATCGACGGCGCGACCCACGCCACCACCACCGTCGCCGTCGGGACGCTACCTTGGGTCGTGGCCGTCAACTCGGTGACCAACAAGGTCTACGTTGTCAACTATGGCACCAACAACGTCACGGTGATCGACGGCGCAACCAACACCACCACTAACGTTGCCGTCGGGACGGCCCCCTATGCCGTGGCCGTCAACCCGGTGACCAACAAAGTCTACGTCACAAACTATGCCAGCAACAACGTGACCGTAATTGATGGGGCAACCAACGCCACCACCACCGTTGCCGCCGGGACGCGACCTGCGGCCGTGGCCGTCAACCCGGCGACCAACAAGGTCTATGTCGCCAACAATGACAGCAACAGCATCACCGTGATTGACGGCGCGACCAACGCCACCACTAACGTCGCCGCGGGGATATACCCTTATGCCGTGGCGGTGAACCCGGTGACCAACAAGGTCTATGTCCCCAACTACAATAGCAACAACGTGACGGTAATCGACGGCGCCACCAACGCCACTACCACCATCGCCGCGGGGGCAAATCCAAGGGCGGTGGCCGTCAACCCGGTAATGAATAGGATTTACGTCGCCAATTATGGTAGCACTACCGTCACAATGATCGACGGCGCAACCAACGCCACCACCACTGTCAACGTCGGGACAAACCCAGAGGCCGTAGCTGTCAACTCAGTAACCAATAAAGTCTATGTCGCCAACTACAATAGCAACAATGTGACGGTAATCGACAACACAACTAACATCACCACCACTGTCGCTGCTGGGACTCGGCCAAAGGCCGTAACCGTCAATCCTGTCACCAACAAGGTCTATGTGGCCAACCTGAGTGACGCCATCGTGACGGTGATCGATGGCGCGACCAACACCACCATCTCCGTTGCCGTCGGGACAGGCCCCCATGCCGTGGTCGTCAACCCGGTGACCAACAAGATCTACGTCGCCAACTATAATAGCGGAACCGTGACGGTGATCGATGGCGCGACCAACACCACCACCAATGTTGTTGTCGGGGCCTACCCCAGTGCCGTGGCCGTCAACCCAGTGACTAACAAGGTCTATGTCGCCAACTGGGGCAATAACAACGTCACGGTAATCGACGGCGCGACCAACGCCACCACCACTGTCAGCACCGGGACAGGCCCCCATGCCGTAGCCGTCAACCAGGTGACCAACAAAGTCTATGTCGCCAACGGGAGCAGCAACAACGTCACGGTAATCGACGGCGCGACCAACGCCACCACCACTGTCAGCACCGGGACAGGCCCCCTTGCCGTAGCCGTGAACTCAGTGACAAACCAGGTCTATGTCATCAATCGTAACAGCAACACCATCACGGTGATCGACGGCGCGACCAACGCCACCACCACCATCGCTGTCGGGAACTCTCCCTATGCTATGTCAGTGAGTTCGGTGACTAACAAGGTCTATGTCGCTAATGTCTACGGCGCCAATGTTACCGTGATCGATGGCGCGACCAACGCCACCGCCACCGTCGCTGCCGGAAACTACCCCTATGCCGTAGCGGTGAACCCGCTAACAAACAAGGTCTATGTCGCCAACTACGCCAGCGACAACGTGACGGTAATCGACGGCGCAACCAATGCCACCACCAATGTTGTTGCTGGATCTGCCCCCGATGCCGTGGCCGTCAACCCGGTGACGAATAAGGTCTATGTCGCCAACAGGAATAGCAATAACGTTACTGTACTCATCCCGCAGTCAGCGTGGCTAACGCCACTGGTCATCAACATCGCGCCGCTTCTAGACAATGTCAGCCGCGCGGCTACGCCAGCCTTCACCTTGACCCCGTTGAACCAATACATGCCCAACCAGACCGGCGTGCAGCAGGTCTATTATCAGGTGGACACGTGGCAAGGTCAATGGCTCACCGCGACGTATGCCAACAACAATCAATGGACGGCTAGCCCCAGCGCACTCCAGAACGGCCTCCATATCCTCTATGCCTTCGCCACCGACGGACAAGAGGCGACTTCGGTCAACACAGGTTTCGGTTCCAGCCCCATCCTTGGCGCGATTGCCGCCTATGTCTTCCTGGTGCGCGCGCCGTGGTCGGTCTATGCGGATGCGGCTGGGACATGCAGCGGCAACTCGCCCTGTTTCACCAGCATTCAGTCAGCCATCAGCAGCACTATTGACGGCGGCACAGTCACGGTCTATCCCGGCGACTATGCCGAGAACATGACGGTGAATCAAAACGTGGCGATCACCTTCACAGGCGATGTGACCCTCACCGGTTTGAGCCAACTCAGCGGCACGCTCACTGCCCCGATCGGTACCCTGACCCTCAACGGCGATTTTGCGCGCATGGGGGGCACGTTCAACGCCAATGGTGGCACAGTCGCCTTCATCGGCAGCAATGTCACACGCACCCTTACCGTCACCGTGCCCACGCAGTTCAATAACCTAACGGTCGGCAGCGGCATCACCCTGACGCACAGCACCAACAACGACAACACTGGCGTCAGCGGCACCCTAACCAACAACGGCGCGATCTACAAACCCTTCGGGTTGACGGGCGTCTCGCTACTGGTGAAGGTGCTGGGCGGCCTGAAGGCCCTGGCCGCGTTACGCTACGATCAGAGTCACCCGCAGGCCACCAGCGGTATTCAGACGGGTAAATACTGGCACATTGAGGCCATCACCACCACGGCAGCGGCCTTCAATCTGGGGCTGACGTTACCCCACGCCAACCTGGCCGATCCCAACGTGTGCAAGTGGCCGGGCGGATTGGGCGGCGCGGGCTGGAATTGCGCGCGTGACGGCTTCAATGCAGCGTTCGTCTGGCGCAGCGGTTTATCAGCCCTGTCCGATTGGGCGGTGGGCAACCTCGTCAGCCCGACGGCGGTGGAGATGCACGCGTTTGAAGCGACGGAAGCCGATCGGGGGTCTGCCATCCCAATCGGGTTGGGCGCGCTGTTACTGATCTTCGCCGGCGTCGCACTGGTGCTCGATCACAAACGGGACAGATCGCTGCGGCGTTAAGCGCATAAAAACCTGCGAGTCCATGCGGCGGCCTCGCAGGTTTTATTTTGCATGGAAGTGAAATGGTCGGGACTTTTTAGTCCCGACCGTTTTTGATTCATGCTTCCTGTTCCAGTTGCCAGGTGGGCATGGGTTGCGACATGAGCTTGGCGATGGGCCGCACATCCAGCCACCACTGGTGCTTGGGCCGTTGATTCTCTTTGTCCACCATCTTGGGCATTTCTTCCAGCGCGTGCAGGACCACGCCGCCGGCTTCCAGACCGATGAACGCGCTTTCCGGTTCGGACGTCTGGGCCTGTTCGATCAGAAAGTCGATGCACTGCGCGGCGAAGCGGGTGGCCTGAATCCGATCGAACGGCGAGGGATCGCCGCCCTGCTGCACGTGGCCCAAAATCGTTTGGCGCACTTCAAACAGATCGTTGCTTTCGGCTTCAAAAATGGCGCACAGCACATTCGTGCTGTACACCTCGTGCGCATCTTCGTTGCGAATCATCAGTCCCAGGCGCTTGCCGTGCTCAAAGCCCAGCCGCAGCTGTTCGACGTCGGTGACCAGATCATTCAGGCGCACGCCTTCTTCGTGCAGGTACACGCGCTCGGCGCCGGTCGCCAGCCCGCTCATCAAGGCGAGGTAGCCGCATTTGCGGCCCATCACTTCGACGAGGTAACAGCGGCGCTGCGCGACCGCCGCCTGTTTGATCTTGTCGACCGCTTCTACAATCACGTTCAACGCCGTATCAGCGCCAATGCTCAGATCGGAACCGGGCAGGTTATTGTTAATCGAGGCGGGCAGGCACACGATCGGGATGTTAAAGGCCGCATAGTTTTCGCGCTCGCGAAAGAGATGGTGCGCGCCCTGATAGCCGGATAGGCCGCCAATCATCAGGATGCCGTGGATATCGTACTTCTCGATCGTGCGGGCGATGGCGTAGAAATCGCGGCCGCTGGGTATTTCGCGGCTGGTGCCCAGGCCCGATCCGCCGGTGGCTGCCCAACCGTTCACACTCATCCAGTCCATCTCCTGCACTTCGCCGTCGATGAGACCCTTGAAACCGTTGGCGATGCCCAGAATGGTGTGGCCGCGATCGAGGCCCAGGCGCACCGCCGCACGCACCGCGGTATTCATCCCGGGGGCCGGCGCGCCGCAATTCATGACGGCCAGGCGCAGGTGCTTCTGGCCGGGTGTGGACGCGTGCGGCAGCGAGCGTAGTAAGGTGCGCAGGGTGCGATACGTCTCCTTGAAACTGCTGCCACGCAGATCCATGGCCCGCTCATAATCATGATCATCAATCGCCTTAGCCACCGCGCGCGTCTGCTCGACACATTGCATCAACGGGGCGGTGCCGATGCGGTTGCCGCGAATGACGATCATCTGCGGTTCGTCGTCAGGCTGCGCGGCCAACACCGTATCCACGGCCTGGTAGCCCATCATCGTGCCCAGGTTGCGATCGAACACGCTGGGCGAGCCGCCGCGCTGCACATGCCCCAGCACCGTGACCCGCACTTCTTCGTGCAGCTGCTCTTCCAGAAACTTCTGAACATAGCTGCTGCCGATCGGGTTGCCGTGCTTATCGCGTGCGCCTTCGGCCATGACGATGATGCTGTCCCGGCGGCCGGCGGCGCGTCCACGGCGCAAGTCGGCCGCCATTTTTTCTTCCCAGTTATCCATGTGTGGCGGGTTTTCAGGAATGAGCACCCACTCAGCCCCGGTGGCGAGCGCGGCCATCAAGGCGAGATAACCGCAGTTGCGGCCCATGACTTTGACGACGAAGGTGCGTTGGTGGCTGGCGGCGGTGCTGGCAATGGCATCGATGGCCTGGGTGATGCGATGCAGGGCGGTGTCCGCACCGATGGTCATGTTGGTGCCATGCATGTCGTTGTCGATCGAGCCGACCAAGCCGACGATCGCCAAGTTGCCATGCTGCTCGACGGTCTCGGCGCTGATCTGTGCTGACTCGACCAGCTCTTTCAACAACGCCGGCCATTCCTGCCGGAAAAGATCCGCGCCGGTCAAACTGCCATCGCCGCCGATCACTACCAGGCTGTCGATCTCGCGATCGATCAAATTCTTCGCGGCGGTGCGGCGTCCTTCATGGGTGCGGAAATCATCCGAGCGGGCCGTGCCGATGATGGTCCCGCCCAGGTTAAGAATACCGCCGACCGAATCCCAATTCATCTCACGGATGCGATCGCCGCCTTCCACCATGCCTTGATAGCCTTCGTAAATGGCGAAAACCTGGGCCTTCCGCTCGAGTGCCGTGCGCACGACGGAGCGCACCGCGGCATTCATGCCGGGTGCGTCGCCGCCGCTGGTTAAAACTGCCAGACGTTTCGTCGTCATGATTCTTCCTTCTTGGTGCCGTTGTGCTCCGGCTGGATGGTACATCCAGCCGGAGCACAACGGAGCGCGAGCAAACCGGGAAATTGTTGTTTAACGAGCCTTAGCCGCGAGATTCTACCGCATCTTATTAATTCGGCAAGACGCTGAAGATCACGTTTACGGTGCTTAAATGTCACTGGGGGCAGATCGGCGAAGAACTCGTGAATGTTGCCATCGGGATCGGCGAACATGGCTGTGCGCTGCTGCCAGGGCATGTCGGCGGGAGCGTGAACGGGTGCCGCGCCCTGCGCGACGGCTTCAGCGTAACCCCGATCGACTTCGGCCGGCGAGGCGCAGGGGAAGGCCAGTTCGAAGCATTGGCCGCGCGGCGCTTCTTCATATGAAGCGTGGCCGCTAGCCTCGCGCAAGATCGAGCGGGCGCAGACAGCAAAGCGCACACCGTCGTTGTGGAATTCGACGTAGCCGCCCAGGTCTTGCTTGACAGTGAAGCCCAACACATCACGATAGAATCCGGCGAGGCGCGGCACATCGTCGGTGACGATAGTGATGAGCGCGATCTGATTGAACATGCTATTCTCTTTGCCCTTAGAGCAAATTCCAAGTTGGTTTACAGTGTCACCCCCGAACAGCGTGAGGGGTCTCTACGACCGTCAAAGAGATTCCTCACTGTACTCGGAATGACACGCCCGTAAATCAAACTGGAAACCGCTCTAAGCCGGGGATATTACCGGCAGTATAGCATAGTTCACGTCGCGATTGAGGATTGCAAAAATATCTTTACATCTGTCGCAGCGCCAATACGACGATAGCCATCCAGGGCAGCGCCTTAAAATCTCCCCGTTGCAAAGCAGCTTCCACTTCGGCGCGCGTGAGCAGCAGCAGTTCCTGTTCTTCCAGATCGTCGGCGTTGCGCTCGGTGACCTGTCGCGCCTGCCGGGCGAGGAAAAAATACGCGGTGCCCGCGCCCCGATTGGTATCCACGCGATAATGGCCCAGATCGATCCATTCACGCGCTTCGTAACCGGTCTCTTCCAGCAGCTCGCGTTGAGCCGCAGCGAGCGGTTCTTCGTCGGGCTCCAGATAACCGCCGATGGGCGCCAGCGCCTCACCCTCGATGGCATACTTGCCCTGCCGAAAACAGAGCATCTGGTTGTCGTCGGTCAAGGCCACGACGTTGATAAAATCGGGCGTGATGATCCACGGCCACTGTTCGATCACGCGGCCATCGGGCAATTCGACGGTGTGATCTTCCACGCGCAAGAACTTGCCGCGATCCAAAACGGTTTCACGTGAGAGCGTTTTCCACGAAAGCATCATAGTGGGGCTATCCTGCACGGATGAAGTGCGGCATCTCTATCGGAATCTCCAGCGACAGTTCGACCAGGCCACGGTATTCGCCGTTCTCGTACCACGGCGACTGATAGATCAACTTGTGGATGCCGTTCTTCTCGATGGTATACACGTTGGCCTGGCGTGTTTCAAGCAGCTGCTGAACTTTGGTGCGGGCCGGTTCAGGATGACAATCGAGCAGCTGCGTCCCGATCAGTTTGATGCCGCCTGAAGCCTCGAAGCTCTTTACCGCCTTGTCGTTCATGTCCAGGATAATGCCCTCGGCATCGCAGACGGTGATCGCACCCGGAAATTCTTTGATCCACGACTGATCGATCATGTTGTTCTCCTGTAGTTGGGGATATGCTGCGCGTCGGGGATTTACATGTGTGCTTTCGAATTTGCCGCACTTCAAAAAGTAAGGCAAGTCTCGAAAATGCCACGTGCCTGCGAAGCGTGGCGGCGCGACTTGTTCGATGGGTTCACAATCGGTTTTCTGCCTATACTGATCGCGATAAGTCAGGCAGCTTCCTGTGCCTTTTCGCTGAGCCAGACGTTAATCAACGTTTCGGTCGAGATACCTTGCTTGTGAGCCACATCGGTCAACTTTTTCGCTAGCTGGGGTTCCAGAGCGGTTAGGAACACGCGCCGTTTAATGTCGACTTCGAATTGGGCTTCTTGCGTCACATCCCAGTAGTCAGCCAGATCGTGTGTGTCCCAAAAGTCAGCTGCTTCTTCCAGGCTCTTAAAATGTTTGGGAATAGGATCGCGCTTGCGCTTATCGTTTGCCATAGGCCCTCTTTTCTTTCGATGTCATCTCACGCGCGCTGACGATGAGCGCTTCACTCGTCGCTTTGTGAACAAAATAAACGATCAAATAACGGCCAGCTTCTGTCCGGCCAAGTGCGGCGTACAAATCTTCGCCGTCCACATCACCAGCTTTAATGAAGCGAAACCAAGGCGCGTAGTTGAAAATCTCCTCCACTTCATCAGTTGTGACAGCGTGCTTCCAGGCTAATTTGTCAACGGTATTTCGCAGCCAAATGACGCCATTGACTTTCATTGCCTAGCTCCACTGCTGACTATACTGATGTTGTCGAATGGGTAGCGACACCCTGCGAAGCGGTTAATCTTGGCTCGATTTTATCACACAATCGCTGGTTCTTGATTGACAATGAAGCCCCGGCATTTAAGAAAAGATACCAATTTCCACGTAGTACCAGCGTCCATCCCGTTGCGCAAAAAACGCCAGCATATTCTCGGTGCTGATCGGATTGAGCTCTCCCAGGCTGCAACAGCCATCATGTGGAACCGCATCGTATCCCAACTGAATCTCTTGACCAGCATAGA
>PMCF01000023.1:498-17458 GCA_003154115.1 Anaerolineae bacterium | reverse complement strand
CGGGTATTTCAGGTCAGAATAGCGACTTACTCCCCACTTGTGGCGTCAAAACACCCACAAACAGGGGCTGAGATTTCCTCTCCGACAGGCTGCTAGAGATGGCCGATCGGGTACAATGAACTTAGCCTCAGGAAGGTCGGGTTCAATCACGAAGGCAGTCCGCTTACGCTCAAAGAAACAGGCTTCAAGTACGCTGGTTGAGACCAGGTTACACGGCCTGCTGTGCGTGGACAAGTCATCGGCGTTCAGGTAGAATCGCGGTAATCTTGTGAGCGGATTTGTGCATGCCACCAACCACTATCGCCATCGACGGCCCGGCGGCTTCGGGCAAGAGCACTATCGCCGCCGTGCTGGCCAAGCAGTTAGGGTATCTCTATTTTGACACGGGCGTGATGTATCGCGCCGCGACGTGGGCGGCGCTCGATCGGGGCCTCGCCATCTCCGATGAAGCGGCGGTGACGCGCTTGACCGAAACACTGCAGATCGATGTGAAGCCGCCTTCGAAAGATGATGGACGCCAATATGATGTGCTGTGCGACGGACGCGATGTGACGTGGGCGATTCGCTCGCCGGAAGTGGATGCTAACGTGTCGCCGGTTTCGGTTTATCCGGGCGTCCGATCGGCCCTCACGGCCCAACAGCGCCGCATCGGCTTGCAGGGTCACGTCGTGATGGTCGGGCGCGACATCGGCACGGTCGTCTTGCCCGAAGCGCAGTTGAAGATTTACCTCGACGCTTCGGCGGAAGAACGGGCACAGCGGCGTTATCGTGAAGTGCAAGCGCGCGGTGATCCGACCCAAACCTACGACGATATTCTAGCCAATGTGAAACGACGTGATGCCATCGACAGTGGCCGCGCTACTGCTCCCTTAAAGGCCGCGTCCGATGCGATCATCCTCGACTCCACTGGACTGAGCATTGCCGCAGTCGTCGCGCAGGTCGAAGAACTCATTGCCCAGAGGAGCGCTTGATGAATCCGCAACCGTCGGCCATCTCACGTCAACGTGTCAAAGACAAGAGCCGCTATCAGAACTACAAATTGCGTTGGCCGGCGCGGGGGCTGTTGTCCAGCCTGCACTTTGGCATGTGGCTGTGGCTCGATGTGGAGAAGCAAGGCGGGGAGAACATTCCGCGCACCGGCCCCGTCATCATGATGATCAACCACATCGCCTTTCTCGATCCGGTCATTCTCACGGGCCTGCTGCCGCGCCCGCTGGTTTCGATGGCGAAGGTGGAAGCCTATGAGGATAAGCTGCTTGGCCCGCTGCTGCACGCGTTCGATTCGATTCCCGTCAATCGAGGCGCCGCCGATTTGCAGGCGCTGCGTCGCATCCTCGATGCGCTGGAGGCGGGGTTGGCCGTGCTGATCGCGCCCGAAGGCCATCGCAGCGAATCGGGTGGATTAGGCGAAGCGCACGAAGGCATCGCGTTCGTGGCGTATCGTGCTAAAGTCCCCATCGTGCCGGTGGGCATTAGCGGCACACCTGCGTTCAAACACAATTATTGGAAGATGAAGAAGACGCACGTCACGTATCGCTTCGGCCAACCGTTCTATCTTGATTCAGGCGGCGAGCGGGTGACGGCCGACATCCTCAAGCAGATGACGGATGAGGCGATGTATCAACTCGCCGCGCTGCTGCCGCCGGAACAACGCGGGCGGTATGCCAACCTCGATGAAGCGACCGCACATTACGTGCGGTGGGTCCGATAGGGAGGAGTAGGCTAAATGTCAACTTACCAACTGATTATTGAATACCCGGAAGAGGTATTGTGGGCGCTTCACGAGCAGCCGGAAGAGTTCGCGCATGACGCTCGCCGGTTACTGGCCCTGAAACTTTATGAATCCGGCAAATTGTCAACCGGCCTGGCGGCGCGCCTCGCTGGCATGGATCGTGTTGAATTCATGTTTGAATTGAGCCGAGCCGGTCTGTCACCGTTTGGCGAAACAGCGGATGAACTGGCTGAAGATCTGGAGCGCGCGCGTGCCGCCAGTCGTCTGTAATACCACACCCTTGATTGCGCTGCGCGCCATTGAGCGCCTCTCGATTCTACACGATCTATTCGGCGAGGTGCTCATTCCGTCGGCGGCTGCGCTCCGGCGTGCAGGCGAGGCTCAGTCGTGACGATGAAAATCAAGTCACAGATGGGCGGCATCATCGCCGCCATCGAGCCGGAGAGTTTCGCGGCTGAGGCCGGCTTGCAGATCGGCGATGAGATCATCGAAGTGAACGGGCATCCGGTCGAAGATGTGATCGATGTGCAGTTCTACGCCGCCGACGAATGGATCGAGATGAAGATCCGGCGCGGCGGGATGATCCTCACTTGCGTTGGCGGGCGCGACTACAATCAGACGCTCGGCCTCGAATTCGAGCATCCCACATTTGACATCGACATCCGCCGCTGCAATAACCTGTGCCCGTTCTGCTTTGTGCTGCAAATGCCCAACCGCATGCGGCGGGCGCTGTACGTCAAAGACGATGATTACCGTTACTCGTTTTTGCACGGACACTTCGTCACGCTCACCAATCTCTCTGAACACGATTGGCAACGCATCGGCGATCAGTTCCTCTCGCCGCTCTATGTCTCGGTGCACGCCACCGATTTGCGCATTCGCCGATCGTGCCTGCGCAATCCCACCGCGCCCGACATCATGGAGCAGCTGCGTTGGCTGGCCGCGCACGACATCGACGTTCATACGCAAATGGTCATCACGCCCGGCCTCAACGACGGGCCTTACCTCGGCCAATCGATCCGCGATCTGGCGACGTTGTGGCCGCATGTCCAGTCGATCTGCGTGGTGCCGGTCGGTCTGACGAAGCACCACAAATACGATCGGCGTCCGCTCAACCAGGCGGAAATGCGCGTCATCTTTGACGAAGTCACCGGCGTCCAGCAGCAGTATCTTCAGAAGTTTGGCGCGCGCTTTGTGTACCTCACCGACGAATGGTATCTGCAACTCGACGAGCCGGTGCCGCCCAAATCGCATTACGATGGCTTCTCGCTCGAAGAGAACGGGCAGGGGATGGTGCGGAATTTTCTCGACGACTGGAAGTTGGTCAAGCGTGAGCTCAAGGCGAAACATCAAGAAGGACGGCGTCTGCGCACCCGGTACAAGAGTGCGACCCTGGTCACGGGCACGTTATTCGGGCCGACGTTGACGAAGGCGGCCAAGGAATTCACGCGGCTTAGCGGCTTGCCGGTGGAGGTGATGCCCATCGTCAATGAATGGCTGGGCGCGACGATCAGGGTCGCGGGTTTATTGATGGGCGCCGACGTGATCGCGCAATTGCAGCCGCGTGAGCTGGGTGATGTCATCGTGCTGCCGCGCATCATGTTCGATCATCCGCAGGGTATCGCGCTGGACGATGTCTCGCCGCTCCAGATCGCGCGGGCGCTCGATCGACCGGTGGCGCTGGCCGATGCCATGGGCGACGTGCTCGACGCGCTGACGGGCCGCACGCGCTTGTTGATCAAGCCGACCGATGAATTTATTCCCCTGGAGGTGATGAAGGCCGGCGGTTGGTCGATTGAAAAGTACCTGTAGGACAAGAGGAGTTCTTGTCCTTTTTTGATCCCTTCAGGAGGCTGTCATGAAATCCAATCGTTCGCAGATCATTTTTGTGGTCGTGATCGCCATCGCGTTAATCGTCGTAGCCTTGGGCCTTATCCTGCGTGGTGTGTCCAATTCCGCCACAACCGTCAATCCAGCCGACACGTCGATCGTGTTGACTGCGCCCGTCGATCTGGAACATGGCGCGATGACCACGTTCAACGCTAAGAATTTGCCGGAACTGGAATACCCGTCGGATGAAGTGGTGGCGCACATTCTGGATGTGTTTCATCAGGTCAAGAAACAGGCCACCGTGCTGGTCATCGTCGACACCTCGGGCAGCATGAGCGGCGAAAAGATCAAGGGCGCGGTCGATGGCGCGCTAAGTTTTCTGGATAACATGGAGCCAAACGAGCGGGTGATCGTGTATATCTTCTCCAGCGAGATCACGCCGCTCGAACCCACCGGGCGCGTCGGCGATGTGCGCGAACAACTCAAGCAGACGGTCGGCGGTCTGTACGCGGGTGGCGGCACGGCGCTGCACGAAGTGGTGATCCGCGCGTTGGATGAAGTTGTTCACCATCGCTTACGGCGAGGATGCCAACGAGCAACTGCTACAAACGCTGGCGAATCGATCCAACGGCAAGAAATTCAAGGGTGATCCTAAAACGATCCGCAGCGTGTACCTGGCGATCTCAGCAGAGTTTTGACACAATCCTTATTGGGCCGGGCGGTTTTTGCCCTTAGATTCCAATTGCGGGCAAACCAATTTCTGCTAGAATAACGAGGAAGTAGGAGGAGACAGCCATGTTAACCGATTATATTCAGGCGGCGCTGCGGCGTGCAAAGTACGAAATACTTGTGGAAGACCAGACATATTACGGCAGCATTCCCGGTTTTCAAGGCGTGTGGGCGAATGCTGGCACATTAGAAGTGTGTCGTGAAGAGCTGCGCGAAGTGTTAGAAGATTGGATTGTGCTGGGGCTGCGCTTGCGGCATAACCTGCCGATCGTGGATGGCCTTGATCTCAACGTGTCACTTGAGCTGGCCTGAAATGCCTGCGTTTGGTCCAATCAAACGCAAGGATTTGGTGCAGGTCCTGTGCCAGCTGGGCTTTGAAGGTCCATACAGCGGTGGTCGGCATCAATTCATGGTGAAAGGTCAGCTAAGACTGTTTATACCCAATCCGCACGAAGGTGACATCAGCCGCAGTTTGCTGGCGCGCCTGTTGCGCGAGGCCGGTATCGAACGGGACGAGTGGGAAAATCTGTAGGTAGGAGGTGACGCGAAAAAAACATCGGGGAAAGACAGCGCATGGACTCGCGTGAATCCGTCATTGCGAGCGCTGTGTGCGAAGCAATCTCTCCAACACGCATGAGATTGCTTCGTCGCGCACGCCCTATCCGTCGCTGTGTGGCGGGGGCGCGCTTGGCGCAACGCTCACCTGCCCCGCGCAGCCGGCGGGGTCGCAACACTTGCACCCACTGCGTGCAGTGCGGTGTGACGGCGGAAAACGAGTTGACGAGGTGACGGTTCCTGCCGCGGGGCAGTGCTAACTCCGTGCGAAGCACGCGGAGGAAAATCGAGGTATCAGCGGAAGCCGTCAGGGTGGCCACACCCTTATCTGTTCCCCTCCTGAAGTTCAAGTGCCGTCACAAAGACGTCGCGCCAGCGGCGGACAAAAACGGCAGGGTGGCAAAACCAGTTGATCAGGGATCAGGTGATCGGGCATATAACCCGATCGCCGATTGACTGATTAACTCATCTTAATTCCCCAACAGGAGGGTTCTCTATGTGTGGCATTGTCGGTTATGTGGGCGCGCGCAACGCGACGCCCGTAATCTATGACGGTTTGAAACGCCTGGAATATCGCGGCTATGATTCCGCCGGAATTGCCGTGATTCAAAACGATCACATCGAAGTGCGGCGCGAGGCGGGCAAGTTGGACGCGCTGCGTGATCTGTTGGCCTCCCAGCCCATCACCGGCCCGATCGGGATTGGGCACACCCGCTGGGCTACGCACGGCAAAGCGAATCAACTCAACGCCCATCCGCATCTCGACTGCACCGGCGACCTCGTCGTGATCCACAACGGAATTGTCGAGAATTTCCTCGATTTACGCCACGAATTACAGGCGAAAGGCCACGTGTTCAAGAGCGAGACCGATACTGAAACGATTGTGCATCTGGTCGAGCAGTACATGCAAGATGGACTCGATTTTGAAGAGGCCGCGCGGCGGACGTTGAATCGCTTGCAGGGATCGCAGGCGGTGGTGCTGATGAATCGGCGCCAACCCGATCGGTTGATCACGGCTCGCATCGGCAACGCCGGCGGTGTGACGATCGGCCTGGGCGACGGCGAGATGTTCCTGGCTTCAGACATGCCTGCGATTCTCGACTATACGCGCCGAGTGATTTTCCTCGAAGCGGGACAGATGGCGGTGGTAGTCAAGGACGGTTATAAGATCATCACGCTCGACGGCGAGCCCGTCGAAGCGCCCGTACACAACATCCCCTACGATCCCGCTTCGGCGGCCAAAGGCGAATATCGCCACTTCATGCAGAAGGAAATCTTCGAGCAGGCTCGTTCGTTGACGGATACCATCCGCGGTCGCGCCGATTTCGATCGGGGTGTGGTGGAATTGCCGGAAATGAACCTGAGCGTGCAGTCGGCGTGCGCGATCAATCGGATTGTGATCGCGGCGTGCGGCACCTCGTATCACGCCGGTCTGGTGGGGCGCTATCTCATCGAAACGCTGGCGCGCATTCCGGTGGAAGTGGATATCGCGTCGGAGTTTCGCTATCGTGACCCTGTCATCGATCCGAGTGTGGCCGTGCTGACCATCACGCAAAGCGGCGAAACGGTCGACACGCTGGCGGCGATGGAGTTGGCGGATAATGCCGGTTGCCCGCTGTGGACGATCACCAACGTGGTCGGCTCGCAGGCACAGCGCATGAGCGATGGGGCGATCCTGATTCACGCCGGGCCGGAGATTGGCGTGGCCTCGACCAAGACCTTCACTGGCTCCCAGGTCGATATGTATCTGCTGGGCGCGTATCTGGGCCAACTGCGCGGCACACTGTACGGCGATCGCCTGCGACAGGTGGTGAACGATCTCTCCCGCTTGCCGGATCTGGTCGGGCATATGTTCGATCGGGCGGAAGAGCTCGAGCGCCTGGCGAATGAATTCCATCACTACACGGACTTCCTGTTCCTGGGGCGCGGCATCAACTATCCGATCGCGTTGGAAGGCGCGTTGAAGTTGAAGGAAATCTCGTACATTCACGCCGAGGGTTATGCGGCCGGGGAAATGAAGCACGGCCCCATCGCGTTGATCGACGAGAACATGCCGGTGGTGTGCCTCGCCCCGAAGGATGCGGTGTACGACAAGATGATCAGCCAGATCGAGCAGGCCAAGGCGCGCAATGCGATCGTGATTGCGGTGGCGACCGAGGGCGACGAGGCGATCAAGCGCAAGGCCGATCACGTGATCTACGTTCCTGAAGTGCCGCCGCTGCTGTTGCCGATGGTGCTCTCGGTGCCGCTGCAGATGCTGGCCTACTACATCGCCGTGCGGCGCGGCTGCGATGTCGATCAGCCGAGGAATCTGGCCAAGTCTGTCACGGTGGAGTGAGTAGTCGATTCGTCAACCGGTAGCTCGTGATTTGTGGCCGCCCATCTGCACAGGATGGGCGGCTTTGATTTGGAGTATAATTTTGGCAGAATCGTTTTTAGTGAGAGGTATGCCATGAGTGTTAAGACTTACGAAGGACGCATCGAACAGGGCCAGATTCGATTGAGGGATGTACCGCTTTTGCCGGAGGGTGCACGGGTCTATGTGGTGATACCCGAATCCGAAACGTCGGGTTCAGCGTGGGTGCGGGAACTGTACTCGCTGTTCGCAGCGGTTCGCGAGGAGGCTGCGCCCTACAGCGTTGAAAAAGTCGACGCCGATATTGATGCGGCGGTTGCGGCGGTGCGAGACCGGCATGCTTAGAGCTGTCTTCGATACCGTGGTGTTCGTGCGGGCTTTGATTAACCCCCATAGCCGTTGCGGACGATTGCTCGGTGAGCATTCCAGCCGATTTCAGATGGTCGTTTCTGAACCCATCGTGCGTGAATTGCTCGAGGTCTTACGCCGCCCTGAACTCACGCTGAAATATCGCGGGTTAAGCGAGATGAACATCCGACGTATCATCGACCTGCTGGCGCAGGCTGAATCTGTGCAGGTGACAGCGGTCCCGGCTATCGGGCGAGATCCGAAAGACGATATTTTTATTGCGACTGCGCTGGCGGGTCGAGTCGATTATCTTGTTAGCGAGGACAATGATCTATTGGTCCTGGGCGACACTACCGGCATTCCGATTGTTGATGCCAGGACGTTCATTGCCTTATTTGAGTCGGGTATATAGGCCATCAGTACGGCGCGGATGCGATGTGGATCAGCCGCGCAATCTGGCGAAGTCAGTTACCGTTTCAGGAGATCCTACATGGCCGATTCGCACGATACCCTCAACGAAATTTACGCCGGTTGGGAGCACTATCAATCTCACCTGATTGATGCGCTTGCGCCTCTCAGTGCCGAGCAGTTGGCGCTGCAAGCCGCGCCGCACCTGCGTTCGATCGGGGTGCTGGCCGCCCACATCATCGGTGCGCGAGCACGCTGGTTGAAGAATTTCCTCAACGAAGGCGGCGACGAGCTACTGCCGCTGGCGCTGTACGGCGGACCAGATCAACCCACGCCTACCGCCGAGGAACTGGTGAGTGGCCTGCGCCTGACCTGGCGCGTCATGCAGTCCGCCCTCGAGCGCTGGAGCGACGACGATCTGGCCGAGTCGTTCACGCGCACACGCGGCGGGCAAACGGCTACGCTCTCGCGCCGCTGGGTGATATGGCATCTGATCGAACACGATCTGCATCACGGCGGCGAACTGTTTTATTCGCTGGGGATGAATGGTTTGCCCACGCCGGACATTTAGTGCGGCGCGGGTGTGATGTCGATCAGCCGCGCAATCTGGCCCTGCCGAGAGTGTGACGGCGGGGTGCGTTACAGTAATTCTTAATTTGAAGCCGACCCTCACCCCAACCCTCTCCCTATGGGGAGAGGGGGCGAACTGATCAGGTGATAAAACGGGCTTCCTCGTGGTGAGGAAGCCCGTTGTGGTTGGATAGGGTTAGAGGCCCCAGCGCTTGAGGATGTCCGGGCGGTCTTTGAATTGGGCTTTGGCGAACGCTTTGAATTCGGTGAGCCAGGTGGACAGGGCTGTGATGGCCGCATCGCGTTTGGCCGTCGCCCGAGGGGTGGCGGCTTTGGCGGCTTCTTGCAACCGATCTGCTTCTTGCAAGGCGGTGATTTTGGTTTGGAGGTCCTGCAGTTTGGCAGCCGTGACGCCGCGTGCGGCTAATTTGTCGGCATAGGGCGGCAGGACGCTGTTGCGCGCGAGGGCGTCGGCGGCGTTGAGCTGGCCGGCCAGATCACGCGGTTCGCGTCCCGTCAGCCCCAGGGTTTTGAGGGCGTCGGCGTTTTTGAGGAAGGCGGAGCGGGCCAGGCCGCGCAGTTTGGAGTAGGTGGTGGTCAATGATTTCTGGGCCGCAAGATAGGCTTTGGTGGAGGCGTCTTGAGCGCCGTCGGCGACCAGCCGCTCGGCCAGCGCCTCCTGAGCGACCTCCTGTAAAGCGAGGCCGCGATTGAGTTCCAGGGCAGCATAGCCGCCTTCGGCCAATTCGGATGCGGCTTCGGTGTCGGCGATGACCGCGCGGATGGTCTGCCCGGCAGCGGCGGTTTCTTTGGCGAGCTGTTTGTCTTGCGCCGAACGGGGACGGGGAGCCGGTTTGGTTTCAGGTACTGCGGGTGTCTCGGTAGCCATTGTGTTCTCCTTTGGTGTGATTTTTCGCTTTAGGTCGCGGTACACTGCTTAATCTGGGCGGTGCAGTGCTTAGTCCGGGCCGTACAGTGCTTAGTCTGAACGGTGCAGCGCCTTATCCGGGCCAGGCAGTGTTTAGCCGGAGCGGTGCTGCGCCTTACCTGAGCCGTACAGTGCTTTGTCTGAATGGTGCACTGCCTTGTCTGAGCGGTGCTGCGCCTTATCTGAGCGGCACACTGCTTTGTCTGACTGGTGCATCACTTTATGCGAGCGGTGCACAGGGCTGTTTATGAACCTCGCTACAAGATGTTACATTTCAAACAAGATGTCAAATTTTGGGAAATGGGGATCAGGGATGCGTGTGGCGTTTGACTGGTGAGGCGCGGATGGTATATGATGAACGACATGTAAGCACGAATGACTTCACGCGGACGAGTGACCATCCCGATTGATCTGCGGCTGCGTCGCGAGTTGGGTATTAAGGCCAGCATGTAGTTAATCAGTCCATATATCCCACGCACCCAAATCCATTATTGCGAATCTGTATCAACCGCATTTGCAGGAAAATCGTTCTGCGTCATGTTTTCTAGCTCAGTCGCAAATGCCGTGCGCAAAATTTGGTTGAGTTCATTGAATGCATTGAGCTGCTTGATTCTTGACTTCAATTTCTCTAGTTTAGCTTGTTTTTCCCGTTCAACAGTTTCTTCACTCTCGCTTTCTTGCTCTGCGTTAGTAAGATGAACGATTATCGAAATGTCATCGCTTCCAGGAAAGTCTGCTGCGTTCTCTAGCCATGCAATCGTTCTTTCATCTGTTGCTTTCAGTGTCGCTTGATGGAAAACGAATTCGAGCCAAACACGCGCAGCCTGATCAATTCCCCGGGCAATATTTAGCCACTGCTGAACTTCATCTGAAATCTCGTCAGAATCAGATGATTCTGACGAACGAAAATTTGGATCGGAATAAAAATACGGGGTAGGATTTTCTGGATCGAGTCTTGCTAGAGCGCGGAAAATAGGCTCAAAACTTTCAAAAGGACGCCGCCCATTTGGTAAGGATGATCGATGTTGCCATAGCTTAAGTATTGTCTCAAAGCAACGCTGTTCTGCCTCAAGTTTGTCATTCCCCGTTGCATTCTCAGCAATTTCCATTTGCTCAGCAATATAATGCGCCATCCAGCGAGCAAGTGTATTCACCCCTGAATCTCGACCAAGTTCCGCGACCAACGCTTTACCTAAGATGATAATGCGTTTCTGCATCTCTGAGTCTTCCATCTGCTGAGAAGATATAAATTCTGAAATGCGGAGGGGCATATCCTGTTTCATCATCATTTTTCCTATATGGTTTTTGCTTGAATCGCCGCTCGATTTGTACCTTAAAGACGAGTTCGCAATCCAGAATCGAGCAAAGGCTTTTCAAAAGTGTTAGCGAAGCACTCATTCGTTTGCCATGTCTATATGGGTCTTCATCGGGTTTGGGCTTATCTGTTGTCCACAGCTCGCACAGTACGGATGCTTTATCCATATTTGGTAAGAACCATTCTCGTTGTTCTGAATCCACTGACAAGCTCAATCGATCAACAACTGATCGTCCGACTTGATAGGGCGGAAAGGCTATTTGGCTTGCATAAGGATCATATTCATCCAAACGGTTATCTGTATACTCTTGTCCAATCCACCCTTTAAGTACAAAAGGCAAGGTTTCAAACTCCATATCTGTTTCTTCATCATCTGGTATTTTGAAATCATGCGGGTCAGAATAGGCAGTTAATGCATTCAAAAGCGATTGAGAAGCCTTTGGTGAAACAAGGGCAGTAGAAACATGAACACTTTCCTCATGGTCAGTATCACTATCGTTCCATGAGCCAAATACGTTCAGCCATGTTTCTCCATTTTGTTTAGTTAAGATCACGTCTAGAAAATCAACTGCTGTTACATCTGAACGCCAATTTTCGAAATTCTTTTGGCTGGTCCACCCTCGTCGTAGTAAGGGCGATGGGTCACGGCGGTCAGCCAACCATCGCCCATCATTGCGTGTCAATAAATGTCGATGCAGCCACTCTGCCCATTCATTTTCGTGCCAATCCCGACTATGAACAACAGGCATTTTCTGAAGTAATTTGGCTGCAACGACAAACATGGCATGGTAGGAAAGGTAAAAACCATAATTGTCAGTTCGTGGATAACTTCCATGATCATGCCATGTTTCTCGCTCGTTCCGTGAGGAACGCCATAATCCTGCGCGAGGATCACTTTGGAAACTCCCATCAAAATTAATGTGCCATTCGTTAATCACAATCTCAGTCGCGAGCTCTTCAACTTGCTGGCTTGAGATCCCAAACACTTCTCCTAGAGGCTCGAACCAATAACGATCAAAATCCCATGCATGATAAAACTTCAAACTCGTATCAACCTCTCCCCTTGCATGCCAATGACTTTTAAGTTTGCTTTCATGATTATCCAATTCTTTGACAGGTAATTGACTTATACCAACTTGACGCAAGTGTTCAATAACGCTTTCGCGGTAGGTGTCTGGGAAGGTCTTCTCAATATTGAGCGCAATTTCCGCTGAGAATTTCTGGATGAGAAGATGAGGTCTAGCTGCGAAAGCATATTCCGAGAATATTGCTTGATAGCGCCTCAATAGTTGAGCATTTTCGATAGAGACTCGCGCCAAAGCGATCAACAGATATAGACGCGCATGAAGATTGTAAAACGGAAACTTCTTGCTCCCAAAAGCGTCCGCGGTGTCACGCCCCATCCATTGGATTAAAGCATCGATTTCATTCTCACAACCAATCTCCGCAAGTCTTCGCACGCAATGGGCTGCTCGCCAGCGCGTTTCGGACTGCGGGGAACCCAGAGCAGACCAAACAAGGCCAGAGAACGCTACACTCATATCTTTGGGTGGATTTAACCAGTTTGCCCAATGACCATCGGCGTATTCATCAGCAATATGCAATTCAAATCGAGCGAGCGCAAAATCAAGAAGATCCGTTGCTTGTTGAGGCGAGATAAAAGTTGGTATAGTCTCTACAAAACCAAAAAATGTACTTGCATCTGCGAGAGCGCTAGTGCTAGATAGCCCTTCAAGAATGCCTTTGTGAATGAAAGGGATTACATCCTCTTCTACCCGGATAGCCTCCAGAAAATATTTTAGCGTGTAATGGTTTGTAAATTCAGTAGCAAAACGCCGCGCGATCGATTCAAGAACCTTTGCCCAATATTGCTTGACGCTGACCTTACGCCGCCAATCGCGTGGCATAGAAGAAAGAGCAAACCGTATGTCATATGTATCAGCACTTTCTGCGTCCACAAGCGACCATAGAAATTTAAGGACTTCATTTTCATCAGTACGCTTGAAGACTTCCTGCCAGAAGGCTTCATGGTTACGAAATCTAGTTGAAGCGGCATTGAAACGTATTATCGCCTGACTTATCCCTGAACTTGTGGTTAGTTCCAAATCGCTGAGAATCTTAGCCCAATCAACTGGCTCTGATTCATCCTGATAACTTGAATGAGAAATTGGCTCGGTCTCCCTACTTTCCTTATCCGGATTTTCAACATAGAAAGCAAGAATGTTATCCAGTTCGCTATTTTCGATAGAGTATTGTTGAGCAATCTGCTTAAGTTTCTGCCAACTGTTTTCCTTTGCTTCGCTAAGACGGAGGTCTCGAATAGCGGTGTCCAGAATGTAATGGCGGCGGGCGGCAGATGGTTCTTTTTCTATACAAAGTGATGCAAAGTCGTCTAAATCATATCCTTCAAAGAAGGCCGAAAAAGACCAACCCACTGATGGGGATAGAAGACCAGACTTTACGATTTCTTCGGCCAAAGCGGGGAGTTGTCGGTCAAACCACCCCACATCCCGGTCCCGCCACCGACTCAAAGCGGTCAAGGCAGAAACTGGAGATAACCTGGCACATAGTTTGATGGCTCCATTACGATCAAAATACTTCTCACGAGCGACGTTGTCGCCTATCAACTCAGCGCAGCGAATAAAGCGATAAGCCATTTCCGGCGATGCATGCCCACCTTCTGCGCTGCGTTCCGCCAATGCGGCAACTGCTTCCCAGCGTTGTACGATTTCATCGCCAAATTTTGAGACGGCCTCAATGGCATAATCGAAATAAACGACAGCATCATCATGGCTTACAGGAAGCACAGCACGAGCGAGGTCTATATACCATTCGGCTCTCGTTTCCGATCCTTCGTTTAACGCAGACACAACTACATCATAGGTAGATTGTTCCAGCTGTCTTCTTATTACTGAAAGATGATCTAAACGAAAGGCCGCCCGTACGCTTTTTAAGCGATCTTGAATCCAAATTTGCCGATTCTCTTTCAAGTGCTCAGCAAAGAATTCTTCTACTTGACTGGCGTCTGCACTTCGACAAAAGATCAAAGTCTCAATGCCTATTTGAGATATTTCATAAGATATGGAATCAGAATCTCTCCCTCTTTGAGTTCGTGCCCCTTTTGATTGGCGATCAGCATCTGTGAGCGCTTCTGATATATTAGCAATGTTATTAACTAGAGTACGAGCTCGAACTATATACCAAGGCAATAGACTTCCAACTATCTCCTTGAATTCCCGAACGGCCTGTTCATAGTCATACGCTTGTTCCTTTTCGTGTTTTTCTGGAAGAAGTTTTTCAAAATCTGGCTCAAGATTGCCTGAAAGCACATACCTAAGCGCGATAGCACGCAAATAAGTATCACGTTCTCTTTGTTGGAAGTTACTGGAAACTGATCGAGAAGCTTTGTCAGGGACATAATGTCTGAGCACCCGTAAGATTTTTGCTTTTGATAGATTTCTTGCCGCGCATGCTTCAGCGAATGCGACAATAGCTAAAGTAATCGTGTTTTCATATGAATAACTAGGCTTTGGGATACGAATCCGACTTGTAGTGAGTAGATCTAAACATGGCTGTATGCCCTCGGCGCAAGGAAATTGCCCAACTTCTGATAGCTCGTATGCTAAGGCAATTATCAGATACTGACTCCGAGAACCAATTAGCGAAATTTCATTGACGGCATCAAAGTTCCCCGCATCAACGAGTCGCCTAGCGAATTTTCGTGCGACACGATACGTGACTTCTGGAGGTCGCCAGCCTAGAACAAAACCTACTGTCTCAGATGCTCCAAATAGATTAAAACGAGCGAATGCCAACTCCACAATGTCGTCATCTTTTAGACGGTCCTCGTAATGATTGTTCTTCTCTTTCTTGCGTGCTTCGAAATATAACCTAAGCCAATTATCGGCTGCTCGCAAATATCCTCTTGCTTCTCCCTTAAAATCTTCCACAGAAGAGAGCAAGGCCGCTGAATAGACATTTTCTGAACCATCCCAACCGCCACGTAACATTCGCCGAAGAGCCAAATCCTGTACTTTCTGTGCGTTTTGTAAGGGGGCAATCAAATCGACATTCTTTGTAAGAAGTTCGAGTTGCCGTTTATCGCCAGCAACTTCTTCGCCAGCACGTAGTGCCAGCTTGGTTGCGTCAGCATATCGCTTCAGCTTCAGGGCAGCTTTGAAAGCAAATTGAAGGCGATATTGTTACGGGCCGAGATAAATGGTGGTGAACGGCTGGAATAAATGGCGCAGGCAGGACACAAAAAGCGGACTCTGTCGATGAGGCAGAGTCCGTGGCGCTCGAGGCGATCAACGGCTCACTCGAGATCAATATCAGCGATAGCCTTGCGAATGGTGCTTTCGTCGATCCCGGATTTTTGCTCGATCAATCCGGCCATCAACGCGGTGGTACAGAGCTGATTAATCCGGCGCGGCACACCCTTGGTGTATTCGAAGATCCGTTGGATGGCGTCGTCGGTGAAGAGCGGCCCGGCACTGTAACCCGCCACGCGGATCTGATGTTTGATATAGCCCAGCGTCTCCTGCAGATCGAGTGGGCCGAGGTGATAGCGTACCGCGAGGCGTTGATTGAACGCTTCGTGCACGGTTAAGTGCAAGGTGCGGCGCAGATCCGGATGGCCAACCAAGACCAGCGTGGCCAACGATTGGCTGTCCATCTTGTCGCTGAACAACAAGCGGAGTTTCTCGAGCATGGGTTGAGTCAGCAGGTGGGCCTCATCCAAGACGACGACGGGCGCGCGATGCTTGCTGAGGTGGATCTCCTCCAACGCGGTGCGGATCCGGGCGACGAGGCGCGGTTGGCCGAAGGGCGGCTCGACGCCGAGTTGCAGCAAGAGGTCCCGATACAAGCCGGTCATGCCGGTGGTCGGATTGGCCAGATAGAGGACGAGATAGCGGTTGAAGTCGAGACTGGCGGCGAAGGCGCGCACCGCGGTTGACTTGCCCGAACCGATATCGCCGGTGATCAGACCGACACTGCGCTCCCGGACGAGATAGGTCAGACGTGCGCCCAGTTCCTTCTGACTGGCGGTGGGGAACAAGTCTTTGGTGGGCAGCGTGCGGGAAAAGGGCAAACTGGTGAAGCCGTAGAATTCTTGAAACATGGTTAAGCCTCCGGTGTCGCGGGCGTGGCGGGATCGATCTCGGGCAACAGTAACTGGCTGAACTGGAGCGGCCCCAGTTGACGCTGTTGCTGGGCGCGATATTCGGTGCGGAGTGCCGCCAGATAGTCGAGCGAGGATTTCGGCTGGGGCGGGTCCGGCGGTTCAGTCGCGAGATGGGCCACGGCTAAATGGCGTTGACGATTTTGGATCACGACCGTGGCCAGACCGAGGTCGGCCCCGTCCTGCCAGAGTTCGATCTGCGCCAGGTCGAACGGATCAAAGCGCAGTTCGAGGGTACGGCCCGCCAGATTCGGCTCGACCTGATAGCGGTTGCCTTGCAGGGAGAGCGTGGCATCTTTGCGGACTTTGCGTTTCTCGCGCCAGAGGAAGGCGCGGCGCACAACTTCCGGATCGGCGTGGCGGACTTGATCGAGGCCCGCGGTGTAACGCGCCAGCGGGGTTTGCTGCGTCTCGCTGTGGACCCGTTGATGATACACACACTCGAGCCAGGCCCACAACGATTCGTTGAGCTCGGTCAAGGTGGTCAGCTGCGAGGCCTCCACCTCGGGCAAGAACTGCATTTGCAGGCTTAACCAAAATCGTTCCTGTTTGCCTTTGCCCTCGGGCGCATAGGGCGCCGCCTTAATCCGTTGAATGCCCAACGTGGCGCAGGCCGCATTGAATTGCAACGAGGAATAGACCGCGCCATTGTCGACGTAGACGGCCTGCGGCACGCCGCGGCGCAAGAGCGCGACTTTGAGCACGCGTTCCAGGCGCGGCAAGGTCTCCTCGAAAAAGAATTCGGCGTGCGGCACCAAGCGACTGTGATCGTCGATGAACCCAAACAGATGCGTGCGCCGTTGGCGGCCCGGCACCTCGGGATCGGGCAGCCACGGGCCAAACATCTCATCGGCCTGCCACAGCGAATTGGTGTGCTCGCGTTCAAAGCGCCGATAGGCTTTGGCGCGTTGGTTGAGCAACCGACGGGTCTTGCCCCGCTGGCGCAACTGGGTGGTCAGGGTATGCACATTGATCGGTTGCTCCAAGGTCAACTGCGGATCGCGTTG
>PMCF01000023.1:0-448 GCA_003154115.1 Anaerolineae bacterium | reverse complement strand
ACGCGGGTGCGGGACGACCCCGGGATGGTATAGGTGCGCGCGGCAATCTCACGCAACAGACGCTCCTGTTGGCCGCTGTCCGGCGGCGTGTGGATGAGTTGGGCGATGAGGCCATAGCGGAACAACGCGATTTCGGTGTTCCGGTCAACGGGATCGGTTTCGGAGGGGGTACTTGGTGACATGCGACTGGCTCCTGGAATGATTTTGATCGACACGCTCAGCATACGCCCCTTCGCCGCCAGATACCATCCGCAAAGTCTGTGGGTTAGATCAGTCGGCCCAAGCCGCGGCTGGCCCCCCAGTGCCAGAGGAACCGGAACCGATCTTTCCAGCCGTAGTCAGCCAGTTCGGGCCAGCGGGTCTTCGCCCAGGCCAACAAATGCAGCGCGGCGTACAGCAGGGCGCGCGGCGGATCGCGTGGCCCCGCCCGTTCGCCCAAGGGGTCGAG
>PMCF01000127.1:29094-40657 GCA_003154115.1 Anaerolineae bacterium | reverse complement strand
TTATATGTTAATTTTGCACCTGTTGGGTATAATGCTTTCGATGAAAACGATCCTGGTAGTGGATGACGAACCGAAGATTGTGCAGCTAGCCCGCGATTATCTCGAACACGTGGGCTTCGCGGTGATCGTGGCAGCCGATGGGCCGACTGCGCTCCACGCGGCCCGCTCGAGCAAGCCCGATCTGATCGTGCTCGATCTCGGTTTGCCGCAGATCGATGGACTGGATGTCACCCGCTCGATCCGCAAAGACTCCAACGTGCCCATCATCATGCTCACGGCGCGATCGGAAGAGAGTGACAAGCTGATCGGGTTGGAGTTGGGCGCAGACGATTATCTCACCAAGCCGTTCAGTCCCAAAGAACTCGTCGCGCGCGTGCGCACAGTGCTGCGTCGTTCCGATCGAGCCTTTAGCCCCGAAGAGATCATTCGCGTCGCCGATCTCACGCTCGACGTGCCGCGCTTGCGCTTGACGGTGAACGATCATCCGATCGAACTCACCACGACCGAGTTTCAATTGTTGGCAACGTTGGCCCGCCAGCCGGGACGCATCTTCACGCGCGGGCAACTGCTCGACGCTGTGCACGGCATCGCCTTTGAATCGTACGAGCGCGCCATTGATGCGCACATCAAAAACATCCGCCGCAAGATCGAGCCTGATCCGCGCGAGCCGCGTTACATCCTGACGGTGTACGGCATGGGCTACAAGTTTGCGGATGAGTGAACATCAAAGCGTTCTGAGCGGACGCGGAGCGCAAGCGAAGCGGAAGTCGAAGAACGCGGTATCGGCGCTGAGCCGCATTCTTCGACTCCACTACGTTCCGCTCAGAATGCTTTCCGAATGATCATCATGTCCACATCTCATCGTCCCCCCAATCGCCCATCCTGGTGGCCCGAAAACGAACCGTGGCCGCCTACTCGTCCGCCGCAATGGGGCGCATGGCGCAAGCACCAGCGGCCCAAACGCTTCTTCTGGCGCTTTGGCTGCGCGCTGGTTGTTTTTTTGTTGCTGGTCTATGGCAGCTGCGCACTCCTCACATGGTTGGTGGTTACCACGCTGAACGCCATCAACTCGCCTGAGGCCGTGCGTCTACCGCCCGCCTTGCTGCTGGCTGTGCTGGCGTTAGGCGGCGCTGGAATCTTCTTCATTGGCCGCACCCTGCGCCGCACCACACAACCGATCGAGGAGATGATGGACGCCGCAGAGCACGTGGCACAGGGCGATTACACTAAGCGTGTTCCGGAGCGCGGGCCGCGCGATGTGCGCAACTTCGTGCGAGCCTTCAACAACATGAGCGAACGGCTGCAGCTCAACGACGAACAGCGCCGCCGCCTGTTGGCCGACATCAGCCACGAATTGCGCACGCCGCTCACCGTGCTGCACGGCAATCTGGAAGGCATGCTCGACGGCATCTATCAGCCTGACGTAACTCGTCTCGAATCATTAGTGGAAGAGACTCGTGTCATGTCGCGCCTCATCGACGATCTGCGCACGCTGGCCGATGCCGACAGCGGCACGTTGAAGTTGCAGCGCGAGCCGACCGATCTCGGCGTGTTGCTGAACGAAGTGATCGCTTCGTTTCGCGGGCAAGCCCAATCGGGTGGTGTAAGCCTCAGCGTTGAAGCCGCGCCCCCAGAGGTGCCACTGATCGACATCGATCCGGCGCGCATTCGGCAGGTGCTGGCAAACCTCATCGCTAATGCTCTGCGTTATACCACGACCGGTGGATCAATCCGCGTGCAGTGTGAGTTGCGTGACAAGGTCATCGTCGTGACCGTCAGTGACACCGGACGCGGCATCGCCGCGCAAGACCTGCCGCACATCTTCGAGCGCTACACCAAGTCCAGCGATTCGCGCGGCTCAGGATTGGGACTGGCGATCGCCAAAGACCTGGTGGAAGCGCATGGCGGCCAGATCAGCACAGAAAGTGTTGTCGGGCAAGGCACAACCATTACTTTCACGTTACCTGCCGCGTAGTAGAAGAAACCGGGTTTCTCCATGCCAAACGCCCGATTCCATTCGGACAGGAGAAACCCGGTTTCTAAATCCCGCTTCCTCCGCAATTTCTCCGCGACGCCTTCACAATCACTTCACAATTGTGCGCGATACTGTTGCTCAGTAAGACCAATCTTACCAATTCAATCCAATAAAGGAGCAACATGTACGCACGAAAGGTTGTACCGTTTTTGTTGATGGCTGGAGCTGCGATGATGATCATGAGCCATAAGCGGCAGGAGTTCATGGGTCAGTGTGAGGAAGGCGAGCAACACCGCCCGATGGGTCCGCTCAGCGGCCCGCACGGCCCGCACGGCGAGTGGGGCAAGCGCGTTCCGCCGATGTTCGAGATATGGCACAAGCGCGCCCACGAGCAGGAAGCGCAGCCCGCGACGCCAGCACCAGCGGTTTGATCACAACGAAAAGCCTCCCGAAGGTTAAGAACCTCCGGGAGGCCGTGTTTTCAGCACTCGCTGTGTCCGCACGAGTAACACTTGCGGCAGCCTTCTTCGTTGACGTACGTGGCTTCGCCGCACTCCGGGCACAGATCACCAATTTTCAGTGAGGCTGGTTCAGGCATTAAAGACGCAGCCACTTCACCGGCATGTTGCCCGTTGGGGCCATGACCGTTGCCGTTGCTATTGCCGAACTTGGCCGGATCGACGCTGCTAAGATATTCCGCCAGGGCTTGCGAAATTCCATCGGGCAGTGAACGAACCCGGTTCGGCCCGAAGCCCAGCGATCGGCCTCCACCAATCCCCGCGAGTTGATCGACCACCATCTTCAAGCGATCGGTCGGCGTCATGGGCGAAGGCAACCGCAGCACCAACGACATGATCCGTCCCAAGGCTTCCGCCACCGCTGCCGTATCTGATCCGGCTTTGCCCACGTTCAAGAACACCTCAAACGGTTGATCGCCGCCATTGACGTTGATCGTGATGAAGGCCGTGCCCAAGGGCGTGCCGACGCGGAACGTCTCACCACGCAGTTTGCGCGGACGCGGCTTCTTGTGCAGTTGCATATGCTCGGGAACAGGGGCGGGCTTCTCTTCTTTCTTCTCTTCCTTCTTTTGCGCCGTAGCTTTGGTCTCCAGCACCACCTTCTCGCGCGAACCGGTGACGTAGACCGTCAGACCTTTGCAACCCAATTCCCACGCCAGGAAATATGCTTTAGCCACGTCATCTTCCTTCGCGTCCTCCGGGAAGTTGCACGTTTTGGAAATAGAATTGTCGACAAAGGCCTGAATGGCCGCCTGCATCCGCACATGCTCACCCGGCTTGATGTCCGCCGATACGACGAAGGCGTGTCGCACGGCTTCCGGCAGTTCCTTGATATTTTGGCACGTGCCGTGATTCATCATCTCGTCGTAGATGTGCTGGCGTGTCGTTTCGTCCATCCCAGACTTGATCAACGCTTGCTCGAATAACGGACTGGCATAGGTCAACGTCGTGCGGCCATCCTTGCCGCCGGCATCGGCATCGACCATGTGACGCAGGTAAGCCAGCGCGAAGACCGGTTCGCAACCGTAGGCTTCGCAACTGGCCACTGTAGCGATGGTGCCCGTCGGCGCGACCGTGGTCTGCGCCGCATTGCGAATGCCGTACTGCTTGATGCCCTTCACGATCTCATTCCACTCGATCGCGGGACGGCCCCAATCGTGCTGGTACTTCACCAAGGATTGCGGCGGCGTCCACTTGAGATTCTTCGGATCGTAGAGGCTGCCTTCAATCGCCGGGAACGCGCCGCGATCTTTCGCCAACTGCACCGAGGTCCTCAGGCAATGATAACGCACGAATTCCATCACCTGCGAGGCAAATTCCTGCGCCTCTTCACTGCCATAGCGAATGCCCAGGTGATACATCAGATCACCCAACCCCATGATGCCCAGGCCGATGCGCCGCGCGCGATGGGCTGCTTCTTGCAACTGCGGCACCGCCGGCACATATTGATTCGCCGTCACGACATTATCGAGGAAGTACGTGGACAGCACGACCGACTCTTGCAGCTTCTTCCAATCGACCTGCGCTTCGCCGTTGACGACCTGCACGTGCTGCGCTAGGTTGATCGATCCGAGACAGCAGTTTTCGTAGGGCCCGAGCCATTGTTCGCCGCAATTTGCCGAGATCACTCCATTTACTGCGAACTGATGAAGCGGATGATTGACGGTCAGGTTAAACACCAGCTCCGCAATATTCAATGGTTCTACTTTTACCACTGTGCCACATGTATCAGAATGAGTTTCACGCCAATGACGCTGCAACATCGCTTCTGCTATCGCTTGCTTGGCAGAGCCGGGCATGAAGCCAACCAGCTCTAGGAACTTCACAAACTGATCAGCGTTGAGTGTAATCTGCCAGCATTCGTAGGTCTTGTCTCGCCCGGGCAGGGTATTCTGCGAATGCCGTAGACGTGACACGATGCCGAAAGTTGAAAGAAGTATTTGCACTTTGCGAGCGAGCTGTTCATGGGCAGTCACTAGGCCAAGCTGACGACGCTCCTTCTTTCCAGCGCCTTTGACCGACACGTAACCATCAGCCGAGAACAAGCCGCGCAGATAGCCGCGCTGGAATTCGCGGTTACCCCGCAACACTGACTCGGGCACGCCCTGCCGTTTGTTCACTGCACCAAGATCGGCAAGAAAGTAGCGCGTGAAATCTTTGTTGGTCGTCGCCAATTCCCATATGCCACGCTCCAACCGTGGTTTTAGACGAGGGGCGCCTGGTCCAATTTGTTCTGCCACTTTTTGTGCCGCCCATTGGGCGATTGTCTCATCCTGCTGACCAAACACAAACCCGACCTGCCAGGCTTGTACTTTCTGATTCGCATGGAATGTGATCCACCCATCACCAGCATTCCAGCCAAGTAACATTCCTTCTTCTTCAGAGAGTCGGTATCTTGGCGAAACGGGATCAATCGCCTTAGTCGCCAGTTGGATGCGTACACCCGGTCTGAGCTCTTTCACGCTGACTTTGTGTCCATCCTCTTGAATTAAGTTATGGTTCTCCGTAAGATCGATGATCATGCCGTTATCAAGATAGACACGATAAAGCGGCTTGATGCCAGTAGGAAAGGCGGTTGCCTCGGCCAGCTCGCCGGACGGCAGCACAACTTTGAACTGCTGACCGACCAGATCGCGAATTGGCACGACACCCTGGCTGGTATGGACCAAGTTGTCGCCGCGATGGCATGGATTTGTTGCCTCCAGCTCATACAAGTGCGGCACGGGGTTCGCTCGATTCGCCGCATCGAGGAACAACACGCCCGGCTCGCCGTTGCGATAGGCATTCTTGACGATGGCGTTGAAGACTTCACGGGCACGCACGGCCTTTTGCACCTTGCCATTCTGCGGCGCGATAAGTTCGAAGTCCTTGTCGTCGCGCACGGCTTCCATGAATTTATCGGTGATGCCGACCGAGATGTTGAAGTTGGTGATCTGATCTTCGCTGACCTTGCAGTTGATGAAATCGAGAATATCGGGATGATGCACCGGCAGCACGGCCATATTCGCGCCCCGGCGTGTTCCGCCCTGAGCTATCTCACCGAACGCCTTGTCATACACGCGCAAAAATCCGACCGGGCCTGTCGCTTGCCCCGCACTCGAGGCGACATACGTGCCCCTCGGTCGCAGACGGCCAAAGCTGAAACCATTGCCGCCGCCGGTTTGTTGAATCAACGCAGCGTCCCGCAGTGTTTGGAAAATGCCGGCGCTGTCGCGGCCCATGTCATCGCTGATGGGTAACACGAAGCATGCAGCTAGCTGGCCCAACGGCGTGCCCGCTCCGGTGAAGGTGGGTGAATTAGGAAAGAAGCGCAGTTCAGAAAGGAGCTTATAAAAAGCACTCTCAGTGGCTTCAACATCGGCGTTGTACTCGCGCTCAGGTTCAGCGACGGCGCGCGCCACCCGGCGGAACATGCCCTCCACCGATTCATTGGGTTTGCCATCCGGGCCGCGGCGCACATAGCGCTTCATTAATACGACCCGCGCGTTATCCGTTAATTTGACTGGTCGTTCGTCGGTTGTTGTTGTGGGGTGTGTCATTTCCAACATGGCCTTCCTCCATCCACTAAAGGGTGATCGCCTGCTATTCAACTTCGATCAGAGCCCGCTCGATTAGACTCTGCTTGGCTTACAGAAACACAACGCCCGCGCAGAAACGAGGGACAGTCCACACCTCGATCAGCANNGCCGTCACCAGATCGCCGATCATCTTGGTGGGCACTTCGGCCTTGCCGGTCTGCTGAATCTTCGCTTCGATCTGATTGACGAGGCCGTCGAGGGACGCACTCGCGATCGGGCGTTTGGCGCACGCCATGCGGATGCTGCTCAGCAGCTTGGCCCGATCGAACGGCTCGCGCCGCCCGTCGCTCTTCACCACCATCGGCGTATCCAGAATGGCGCGTTCCAAAGTCGAGAACCGCCGGCTGCACTGATTGCATTCGCGCCGTCGCCGAATACCCGGCCCCGTCGTCTCATGGGCCGTATCGATGACGCGCGTATCATCGCTTTCGCAATAGGGACATTTCATAGGCGTAATCGCTCAAGAAAAGTGAATGATCGACAACAATTAAGCAGAGTGATTGAGCCTGCTGAGTCTTCAATCACTTGCGAGTACCTGCGAGTTCCAGATATATCCTCAATGACGTTAAACAGGATTAAATGGCTATATATAGGATTTTATCGACGGAAAAACACAATATCTGGGGGAGCACAACCTGCATAGTGTAGCACAGTCAGCTGACAAAAATCAATAGGTTAACCTTAAAAAACGTGCTTCGTAACGCAATCGAAACCACTTTTAACCGCATCTTGACGTGAATGCCACACAGTCTTAACCAATCGTACAAATACGAAGGCTCCCCTGATCAAATGATCAGGGGAGCTTTCGCAGCGACCGTCGAGGAGGAGGGAGACTCACATGATCGCAGACATGCAGGCGCCGACACGCGCATTGAACAAACTTCATTCAGGTGCGAATGAAGGCCTGCTCATTCAATTGTTAGGCAATCGGCCAGCGCTGCTTTAACGGCCGCGCTTGCGCAAGAACGTCGGCACTTCCAGATTATCGACATCCACCGGCTGCTTCACCGGAAAGTCGAAGAGACTTCCACCGGCAGCTGGCGCAGCTGACTCGCTCTGGGTGGTGGCCATGCGCGATCGGTTGGTGGCCCCTCCCGAAAGGGAGGCGGACACCGTGGCGGGTTGCTGCACCGGAGCGCTGACGCGGCGGCGCACCGTCGGGCCGGTGTGATCGAAACCGGTTGCGATCACCGTCACGCGGATCGTGTCGCCGATCTTCTCGTCGATCACCGCGCCGAAGATCAGGTTCACATCCGGGTGGGCCGTTTCCTTGATCAACGCCGCGGCCTGATTGACTTCGTACAGCGTCATGCTGGTGCCGCCGGTGACGTTGAACAAAATGCCGCGCGCGCCGTCGATCGTCACATCTAGCAGCTTGCTGGTGATGGCTTGCTGCGCCGCTTGCAAGGCGCGATCGTCACCGGTCGCACTGCCGACGGCCATCAAGGCCGCGCCGCCTTCCGACATGATTGCGCGCACATCCGCGAAGTCCAGGTTGATCAAACCGGGCACGGTGATCAATTCGCTGATGCCTTGAATGCCCTGGCGCAGCACATCGTCGGCCGTGCGGAAAGCGGCTTGCAGCGGCGCTTTCTTGTCGACGATCTCCAGCAGTCGATCGTTCGGAATCGCAATCAACGTATCGACATGCTCTTTCAAGGCGTTGATGCCCTGCTCGGCCGAAGCCGAACGCTTGTGGCCTTCGAAGGTGAACGGGCGCGTCACTACGCCGATGGTCAGCGCGCCGACTTCCTTGGCGATGCGCGCCACCACCGGACTGGCGCCGGTGCCGGTGCCGCCGCCCATGCCGCAGGTGATGAACACCATATCGGCGCCCTTCAAGACGGCGTACAATTCATCCGATGATTCTTCCGCCGCTTTCATCCCCTGCTCGGGGTTGCCGCCCGCGCCCAAACCGCGCGTGAGCTTGTCGCCGATCCGCACGCGCTTCGGTGCGTTCGACAACATCAAGGCTTGCCCATCGGTGTTGATGGCGATGAAGTCAACGCCCTGCAAGCCTTCCACGATCATGCGATTGACGGCATTGGTGCCGCCACCGCCTACGCCCACGACTTTGATCTGGGCATATTGTTCGGGGCCAATCGGATCATATGGTTGCATGTCAATCCCTCCTCGGATATCCATTGCATTATAGTGATAACGAGCGCCAGAAGCAAGAGCAAATTTTTTATTGCTTGCGTCACGCGATCCGGCACTCCGCTTCGCGCTCATCCGCATCCTTCGACTACGCGGCGTGCATGCTGAACGGAACAACGTGTAGTTGAAGCACGCGCCGCTCAGGATGCTTCATCCATTCCGATCGGGCAGCAGCGTCTTGAAGAAGCCGCCAAATCGATCGCCCCATTCACTTCCCTTTTTATCTTTTCGCACGGGAGGTGGTTGAGAACCGGATTGATCGCGGCCCCACAGCAGCAGGCCTACCGAGGTTGCATACGCCGGTGAATCGACGGTGTCGATCAACCCCTGCAAGTTCTGCGGCGTGCCGATGCGCACCGGCAGCCCCAACACTTGTCGGCCCAATTCACGCAAGCCGCGCAGCTGCGAGGTGCCACCGGTGAGAACAACGCCGGCCGGCAGCAAGCCATCGTAACCCGATCGTTTGATCTCCTGCAAAATCAGTTGAAACGTCTCTTCCGCGCGCGCCTCGAGAATCTCGGCCAGATCGCGGCGCTGCACGCGCGCCACGCCGCCGTCACCAAATGCCTTCACCTGCACCACTTCAGTCGGATCGATCGTCTCGTGCCGCGCGTGACCATGTTCGATCTTCAACTGCTCGGCCGCTTCGAACGGCACGCGCATCCCCACCGCCACATCATTGGTGAAGTGATTGCCGCCGACGGGCAACACTGTGGTGTGCCACACACTGCCTTCGATGAAGATGGCCACGTCGGTGGTGCCGCCGCCGATGTCGGCCAATACCACACCCATTTCTTTTTCGTTCTCCGACAACACCGCTTCGCCCGACGCGATCGGATCGAGCACCAACCCATCGACGCCGACATTGCAGCCTTCCACGCACTTCATCAAGTTATGAATCGACGAGGTCTGCCCGGTCACGATATGTGCTTCCACTTCCAGCCGGAAACCGATCATGCCCACCGGCTCTTTGACGCCGTCCTGCCCGTCCACCGAAAAGCCGCGCGGAATAACGTGCAGCACTTCGCGGTCTTGCGGAATGGCAATCGCGCGCGCCGCATCCAACGCCCGGCCCACGTCGTCGGCGGTGATGCCGCGATCGCCGCGGTTCACGCCCACCACGCCGCGCGAATTGATCGCCGACACGTGGCCGCCCGTCACGCTGACGAAAGCCCGCGCGATCTCATATCCGCTCGAACGCTCGGCCTTCTCGATCGAGGCCTTGATGGCCGACGCCGCGTCTACCACATTGACCACCACGCCCTTCTTGATGCCGCGCGACGGCGTGACGCCCACCCCGACGATCTTCAATTCGTTCTCGGTGGCTTCACCAACCACGGTGCACACTTTCGTGGTTCCGACATCAATGCCGACAATGGTTCGTTCCATAACTTGCCTCACCATGCTCAATGATCAATTTTCAATTTTCAATGATCCATGCCGCCGATTCGTTGATCATCGATCATTGATCATTATTCACAAAGTACGGCGCCACCGGATAGCGCAAGTCGACAAACTTCGGCGTGATTCCCTGCTGCTCCAACTGCGCCTCGACCGCCTTCCACATCATGGCGCGATCGGCCATGTTCTCGCCCAGCCCCAAATACACCGGAAAATCGTAAGCGCTTTGAAATTCCAGGCCATGCTCGCTGCTGTACTTGTAATGGCGCACCTTCGGCAGCGCTTTCGCCACGGCCAACGCGGCGTTGACGATGCGCTGATCGGCCTCTCGGCCAGGCAGCAGCGCCGGGCCTTGCGGCGCTTCGATCGACACGATCTGCAGATCTTCGCCGTTAACCACGCGGGCCGCAAACGCCATGCCGTCATCCGCAATCCACGTCACCGCGCCGCCAAACTGCCACGCCACGCTGGGTTGGCGTTCCTGCACTTTGATGGCGCACTTATTGGGCAGCTGGCAATCGACGCGCGCGCTCTTGATCGACGGAATGCCGTTGACGATCCGCTCGGCGGCTTCGGCATACTTCACCCACAAAATGTGCTGCCCGCCAATCTCGCTGATCTGCAAGATTTCCTGAGCCGGTGTCCGCAGATTACCCACAATACTGACGCGTGTGACGTAGAAGGTGTCGCCGAAAATGACGAATAACACCGCTGCGCTGATCAGCACTACGCCGATGCCCAGCGCGATCCAACGACCACGGATACCACCTAACGTGGGACGGGGCAGCGTTTGCAGTGTGCCGGCCAGCCCGGTAGATTCATAGCGACGATAGTGTTTTGGTCTCGCTTGAGAGCGTGCCTTCATGATCGCCTCCGCGGCCATCATCTTAGCATTACGGCATCGACTTGAAAGTAACGATTGCGTTACAACTCGCCGGCCGCTAGTGGTCGTAACTCGTTCGGACTCGATGTTTCTCGGAATGACGTTCCAGCGCCAACTGAATCAATCGATCGATCAACTCGCTGTAGGAAATTCCACTGGCTTCCCACAGTTTGGGATACATGCTAATGCGCGTAAAGCCCGGGATCGTGTTGACCTCGCTCAAATACAATGCGCCGGTTTCGCGTGCCAGCAAGAAATCCACGCGGGCCATACCGGCGCAGTCGAGCGCCAGAAACGCTTTGAGCGCCAGCTCGCGCACGCGCTGGGCCGTCGCCGGATCGATCGGGGCGGGAATCAACAACTGCGACGAATCGTCAATGTATTTCGCTTCGTAGTCGTAAAATTCGTGGCCTGGCACAATCTCGCCCGGCACCGAAGCGATCGGCTCGTCGTTGCCCAGCACACTGCACTCGATCTCGCGCGCGTCCGGCACGGCATACTCAACCAGCAACTTGCGATCGTACTGCGCTGCTTCATTGAGCGCGTGCGTTAGTTCAGCGGCATTGTGCGCCTTGGTGACTCCCACGCTCGAGCCCATGTTGGCCGGTTTGGCAAAACATGGATAACCGATCTCAGCCGCGATGCGCTGCTCAACCCGATCGGGTGCGCGCTCCCATTCGTTCCGCTTGATCACCACATACTTCGGCGTGGGCAGATCGTGGCTGCGAAATAAATCCTTCATCGCCGCCTTATCCATACCCACCGCGCTCGACATCACACCCGCGCCGACGTAGGGAATATCGGCTAGTTCCAGCAAGCCCTGCACCGTGCCATCTTCGCCGAAGGGGCCGTGCAGCACCGGNNTCACATCCACTTCCGGCAGACTCGCCACGTGCGAACCGGGAATGACTTCGCGGCCCGTCGAGAGATCGTCCACCAGCTGATAGCCCGACTCCAATAATTTCAGCAAAGAGGTCTCTCCGCCGGTCAACGCCAGCAACGGATCGCCACGCAGCAGCCACTGGCCTTCCTTGGTAATGCCGATGGGCAC
>PMCF01000127.1:0-29027 GCA_003154115.1 Anaerolineae bacterium | reverse complement strand
AATCAGTTGATCAGTTGATCAGTTAATCAGTCACCATGTCCCTCAATCTCTCCATCCCTCTGTCTCGTTATCTTTCCGTCCCTCAGTCTCTCAATCACCACTCCCCCAACAACTCAATCTCCAACTCCAACTCAATCCCAAACTTTTCCCACACGCTCTTCTGTGCCAGATCGATCAAGGCCTTCACGTCAGTGGCCGTAGCTTGCCCGTGATTCACAAAGAAGTTGGCATGCACGGTCGAGATTTCGGCATCGCCGCTGCGCGTGCCTTTAAGCCCGCACTGATCGAGCAACCGCCCGGCCGCTGTCCCGGCTGGATTCTTAAACATCGATCCCAGGCTGGCGCCCGGTGGCTGCGTGCGGCGACGATAGTCGTTGAATTCGCTGGCCTTGTGCTCAAGCTCAATAGGGTCGGTTGACGTTAATTGGAAGGTGGCGGCCAACACCGCATGTTGCGTAGTGCGTGGTGTGTGATCCGTGCTTCCTGCCTCTTGCCTCTTGCCTCTTGCCTCCTGCATCCTGCTTCCTGCATCCTGCATCCTGCTTCCCGCATCTTGTATCTTGCTTCGTGCATCCCGCTTGATCCGACTACTCCGATACTCAAACTGCAAATCGCCCTTCGACCACTCACTGACTTCGTTGTCGGCGTTCAGAATCGTCGCTGACAACAGATCGGCCGCCGTGTCACGTCCGTGCGCGCCCGCATTGCCAATAACCGCGCCGCCCACCGTGCCCGGCACACCCACGGCCCATTCCAATCCTGCCAGTCCGCGCGCGATGCATTCTCGCGCCAGGGTCGGCAGCACCGTGCCCGATTCGCACCACACCTGCTGTGACTCACGAAACTCGATGTGCTTGGCCTTGTTGATGATCACCAGCCCGCGCAGGCCGGCATCGCTCACCAGCACATTCGCGCCGCCGCCTAAAATCGTCAGCGGCACACCGAACTTCCGCGCGGCCATGACGATGTCCTTCAGGTCTTCAGCGCTCGTGGCTTCCACCAGCACATCGGCCGGCCCACCCAGACGCGCCGTGGTATACCGAGCCAGCGGTTCATTCAGCCGAAGGGCTGAGTGCAAAGCACCGAGGGCAGATTGGAAAGCGGCGATTCCGTTGATCATCGTCACGGCCACGTCTCAACTACTTTCGCTTCAAACATCCGATCAGCTTCAAGACAGTGTCTTTCGTTTGCGGTGCAGTGGGCGCCTTGATCCAGGCCGCCATCAAATCGGCCCAGGCGACTTCTTCGCCGCGCTGCCATGCCGTCAAGAGCGCATCAAACTGTTTCGCGCTCTTCGCAGGCTTGTACGTTCCAGCGGTAATGGTCAGCTTGCCCATGATTGGTCACTTGTCCCCCTTCAGCAAGTCCGCGCTCACCTTATTCGCGTCCCCCGCGCTGAAGATGATCACCACATCACCCGGTTTCGCATTCAGCCGCAGATACCGGGCCACGTCGTCGAGATGGTCGATCGCGCGCGCATCGGGATGCGGCGCGTCGGGACGCGACATCGCCGCGACCACGTCCTGATTGCTGATGCCCAACGTATCGCGTTCACGCGAGGCGTAAATCGCCGTCACGATCACATGATCGGCGTCTTCAAAGGCCGCCGCAAATTGATCGAGCAGCGTCTTGGTGCGGCTATAAGTATGCGGCTGCAGCACCGCCCAGATCTGCTGGCCCCGCTCCGCGTAGCGCAAACGCGCCCCCGCTAACGTCGCTTTGATCTCGGTCGGATGATGCCCGTAGTCGTCGACGATCGTCACTCCGTTCACTTCGCCGCGCACTTCAAAGCGCCGCCCCACGCCGCGAAACTCGCTCAACGCGTCCATGGCGGCGTTGAACGGCACGCCGATCGTATCGACCACGGTCAGCGCCGCCAATGCATTCAACACGTTGTGCTTGCCTGGCACCCGCAGCCGCACGATGCCTTGCATCTGGCCGTTGTGATGCGCGATAAAATCCACGCCGCCCGCCTGGTTGGGACGAATGTCCGTGGCATACCAATCGAGCGTGGGTTTGAAACCGTACAACAACCGGCGAGCGGCTTCGCGCGCCAGCCTACTCGCTGCGGCATCTTCACCGCAGGCCACCACCAGACCGTCTGCGGGTAGATGTTGAATGAATTCGCGGAAGGCGCTCAACATATCGTCGAGCGTGGGATAACAATCGGGATGATCGTGCTCCACGTTCAGAATCACTTCGATCGTCGGCGTGAGGCCCAGGAACATCCGATCGTATTCATCGGCTTCGATGATGAACTCCCGATCGCGCCCGGCGTGCGCCGAACGCCCGATCGATTTGATCGTGCCGCCCACGATAAAACTGGGATCGCGCCCGGCGCTCATCAGGATATGCGCGATCATGGCCGTGGTCGTGGTCTTGCCGTGGGTGCCCGCCACGGCCACACCCAGCGAGCCTTGCATCAGCCAGCCCAGAAACTGGGCGCGCTTGGTGATCGGAATCCCGCGCTGTTGCGCGGCGACCAATTCAGGATTATCGGTGCGAATCGCCGATGAAATAACCACCATGTCGACGGCTCCTACATTCTCGGCCCGTTGGCCAATCACAACTTCGACGCCGTGCTCGCGCAGTGAGCGGGTCACGTCCGACTCGGCTTGATCCGAGCCGCTGACGTGATAGCCGCGTTCTCGCAGCACGGTGGCAATCGCGCTCATACCCGCTCCGCCGATGCCGACGATGTGAAAGCGCGCGTGGGGCGGCAATTGAACTGTTGACTCGTTCATCGAATGACCTTCAAGATAACCAACAAGACCAAAATAAAGGGCAGCAGGCCCCACGAGTCCGGCGTAGCCGCACCATTGCCCAAGAGATCGAAGGGCAGCAAACCGGAATTGACAATCTGCTGGGCTGCTTCAGGCAGCGGCTGGTGGGTCACCAGATCAAACGGATACTGATAGAAATTCATCAGCCACCAGAGGGTGCCGAACAAGAGATAACCGTTCACCGCGCCGATCAAGAACCCCAGCAGCGAACCCACGATGCCTTTCGGATTGTTGCCTTCATAGGCCAGCGTCTCGCCTTCATAGGCAATATAGGTCGCAGCGATCATCATCGCCGCAAACAACAGAAACAACAGATTGTCCGTGCTTTGCGTTTGCGGAACGGGTCCCAGCCCCAGGAAGTGCAGGCCGCCGCCACTGATGTAGCCATTGATGACGGGGACCAGGCGATCCAGCGCAAATAGGGTAGCGATGAGCACCAGCGTCACGCCCAGCTCTTTCAAGAAGCCGCGCACCAAGCCGATCACACCCAGCACGAGCATCATGCCGATGACAAAATTTTGAATTTGAATCATACGCGACCGGCTCAGCCCTTCTTCGCCGGTGGTTTAGACCGCTGCACGCCAAACACCACCAACACCAATACCATCGCCACGAGTAGCGTCGCATTAACACTGATGGGCGGAAATTCACTCGGCGCGATCTCCACCGTCTGCGGAAAGATAAATAGCTTATCGATCACGAAGCGGGTAATGATGTAACCGACCACCATGGCCCCCACCGCGCCAAATGCCGACGCAATAAGCGGATCTTTTCCGCCCGCTTTCTTCAATGCATACCGGAAGCCGATGTACGTAATCATGCCGAAGATCGCCAGTGTCGCCAGCTCCATCGACGAGCTGGCGGGGTCTTGCACATTCACCGGCGCTCCAACGGTCGGCAGCTGCGCGTTCACCACCGCCGACAGGTTTTCCACCGAAAATTGCCCGCTCGTAAACAACGGCATGAAACCAAAGAGGCCATTGATGCCCTTGCCCAAAAAGGGCGCCAGTGCAGGCGCGAGCCACGCCGCTAAGATTACAAACAGCCCCCACAGGATCGCGGCATCCAGACCATGCCGCCAGCCCCACGCGGCAAAAAACAGCAGTATCAGCCCCACGAGCACTGTCTCGTTGGTCGCCAATGGATTCGACAGTGGAATCGTCATGCCGACGCCAACTCCTGCAGCACTTGCGCCAATTTCAAAGCCGGATCGGGGCGCGCCAACGATCGGGCGGCGCGGCTCATCGTTTGCAACTGCGCGGCATCAATCAGCACGCGCTCGATCGTCGGCCCCAACGTCTCGCTCAACGTCTCATCGTCCAAACGGATCGCGGCGCCGTGCGCGGCCAAATAATCGGCGTTCACTTTTTGATAGCGCCACACATACGGATACGCCACTAGAATCGACGGCAGCCCAAACAGCGGATACTCGCCCAGAATCGATGCGCCCGCGCGTGACACGACCAAATCGGCAGCAGCCAACGCGAACCCCATCTCATGCACATACTCAAACACGTGATAGTGCCGCTTCAATTCGTCCGGCAGCGCGTCGTGCTTCGCTTGCACTTCCGCCGCATCGGTCTCACCGCTGATATGAATCACTTGATACTTTGCCAGCAGCTGCTCAAGCATTGCTTCGACAGCCCGATTGATACTGCGCGCCCCTTTGCTGCCGCCGAACACCAACAGCGTCTGGCGATCTGCGACGAGATCAAACTTGCGGATCGCCGCCGCCCGATCGGCTTGAGCTAAATCCGATCGGGTGGGGTAGCCCGTCACGATCACTTTGCGTGCCGGAAAATACTGCGCCGAATCTTCCGTCGTCACACCAATCTTCTGCGCAAAGCGGGCCACAAATTTCACGGCCACCCCCGGCTCAATATCCGGCAAATACAGCAAAATGGGCACGCGCCGCAACCAGCACGCCACGGCCACCGGGCCGCTGACAAATCCGCCCGTCGTCAACATCGCCGCGGGATGATCTTTTCCCGCTAAATGCCAGGCGCGCCATGCGCCTGCGATCAACTTCACTGCATTGCGGATCGATCGCAGCACTCCCACTCCATGCAGCCCGCCCGCCGGAATCGCCGCGAACGGAATACCGGCCCGTTCGACGAGCGTCTTCTCGACGCCGCCTTCACCGCCAATCCAAAGAATTGACGAGTGCGGAGTGCGGAGTGCGGAGTGCGCTGACACTTCAGATGCAACCGATTCCTCGCATGTTGCGTCCTGCTTCTTGCCTCGTGCATCCTGCAGACGCTCAACGATCGCCAGCGCCGGATACACGTGCCCGCCGGTTCCGCCGGCTGCCACCCAGATATGCACCAAACACCGATCCTTTACGCGAGCCGCGATACACACTTTGAATCGCGCCCACCGACGCCAACATCGCCACCAACGACGAGCCGCCATAGCTCACCAGCGGCAGCGGAATTCCCGTTAGCGGCATCACGCCCGCCATCACCGCAATGTTGATCAACGCCTGCACGATGATGAGCGTCGTCGCTCCAAACACCAACAGTTGTCCGTAACTGTTCCCCGTGTTGAGCGCCACGCGATACCCGCGCCAGCCGATCACTGAATACAGCGCGATCACGGCCGCCACGCCCACCAACCCCAACTCGATCGCCGCCACCGCAAAGATCGAATCGGTATGGGCCAGCGGCAAATACGCCACTTTGATTAAACCGTTGCCCAGTCCCACGCCAAAGAAGCCGCCCATCCGCAGCGCCAGCCACACCTGCCGCATCTGTTCGCTGGCCTGCGTGGGATCTTGCAAACCTGCAACATATTGAATCAACCGGTCACGCGTGTGCGGGAAGATCAACATCATGACGACCATCGAGACCAGGGCCACCGCCAGCGCGAAGAGCATCTGCTTCCAATCGATGCCGGCCATGAACAACATCGCCCCCGCGGTCAACACGATCGTGATGGCGGTGCCGAAGTCAGGCTGGAGCAAAATCATGGCCGTAATCAAACCGATGATCACGCCGAACGGGATCAGGCCATACCCCCAGTCGTGCAGCCGATCGCCCTTCGACGCCAGCCAGTCGGCGATGTACAACACCGTGATCAGCTTCACCACCTCACTGGGCTGGATCGATCCATCCAGCAGCGTGCGCTGCGCGCCATAGCGCTCCGAGCCAAACACCAGCACGATGCCCAGGAAGAGCAGCGCACCGGCCATCAGCAGCACCGACCAGCGCCGCCAGCTCATATAATCGCTGCGCGCCAGCACCAGCATCACCACCACACCGATCGCCAGAAACACCGTCTGGCGCAGCAAGTAATAAGCCGAGTTACCCTCTTTGGTGATGAACGCCAGATCGTAGCTGCCGCTGTAGACCAGCATCAGGCCCAACAGCACCAGCGTGCCCACCGCGCCCAGCAAAAGATAATCGAGGCGAGGCAGACCGGCCAACCGCGATACGCGTTCCTGGCCGCGTGCCTTCTGCTGACGAGTTTGAACGAGCTGTGCCATAGCGCCCCCTGTTACAATCCCCGCACCAATTCCTGAAACTTGTTCCCGCGCTCTTCAAAATCCTTGAACGCATCATACGAGGTGCCGCCCGGTGACAGCAACACCACTTCGCCCGATCGAGCCACATGCGACGCCGTGGTTACGGCCTCTTCCAGCGTGGTCACGTGCTGAATCTTTTCGAGCAGGCGCTCATCCGATTGGCTGAGCTGCGCCTCGACGGCCGCCTGCACCAGTTCCGCCATCTCGCCGAAGACGATCAACTCGCGCACCCGTTCCACGATGAGGCGCGCGGCGTCTTCCCACAGCAGATGCTTGTCGCGCCCGCCCGCCAACAACACGATCGGCTCGGTGGTCGCGTTGAGGGCCGCCATCAACCGTTCGGGCGCGGTGGCGATGCTGTCGTCGTAGTACTTCACGCCGTTCACTTCACGGATCAGCTGCAAGCGATGCGCCACGCCCTTGAATTCGCGAATCACCTGCGCCATCGGTTCCACATCGACGTTCAGCGCCGAGGTCAGTGCGCACGCGGCCAGCACATTCAACACATTGTGATCACCGCGTAATTGCAGATCGCCCACCCGGCACACTTCCTCTTCGTTATTCTGCACCACCAGAATCCGATCACCCTTCAAGAACGCGCCGCGCCCGATGATCTTCTCGCGGCTGAAGAAGCGCACGTAGCCATTGGCCCGGCCGGACAACGCCCGCGCAATCGGATTGTCGTAGCCCAGCACCGCAATATCGTCGAACGACTGATAATCGAGAATGTGCCGCTTGGCTTCGACGTACGCTTTCATCGACGGATGCCGATCGAGGTGATTGGGCGTGATGTTCAAAATCGCTGCCACGTGCGGGCTGGTCGTCATCACGTCCAGCTGAAAACTCGAGAGTTCCATCACCACCCGATCGGTGGGCAACATATCCTTCAGATCGCCGATCAACGGATTGCCGATGTTGCCACCGACCCACGTCGTGTAATGCGCCGCTTTGAAAATCTCACCCGTCAGTGTCGTCGTCGTGGTCTTGCCCGCCGAGCCTGTAATACCCACAATGGGTGCCGGGCAGCACTCGACAAATAATTGCCCGTCGTTCGTCAACGGGATGCCGCGCTGCTGCGCCTCCAACACGATGGGTAAATCGATCGGCACCCCGCCGCTCAGGCACAGCACATCGCAATCATCCAACAGCGATGACGGATGTCCGCCCAACACCAATTTCACATCCAGATCGCGCAGAGCTTCGATCGGGCCTTGCAGCTGCGCTTCCGCTTTCGTGTCACTCACCGTGACCTGCGCGCCCTGCTCCACCAGCCAGCGCGTGGCCGCGATCCCTTGGCGGGCCAGTCCCAACACCACAAAATGATGATCGGCGATCAGTGTGGTCATGTTTCTCACTCGTAAAGCGTGATGCGTAAAACGTAAATTGCGTTTCACGTTTCACGCTTTACGTTTTAGAGTAGCGCCAGCGCGATGCCAATCATCGCGGCACAAATTCCAATCAACCAGAACCGCTGCACGATCTGCGTCTCGCTCCAACCCTTCAGTTCAAAGTGATTGTGGAGCGGCGACATCTTGAACAGGCGGCGGCCCGCGCCATACTTGCGTTTGGTAATCTTGAAGTAAAGCACCTGCAAGATCACCGTCGCCGTTTCGGCGACCGGCACCGCCGCGACGACCAACAGCAACAGCCACTGCCCCGTCATCAACGAGACGACGGCCAAAGCCGCCCCCAGAGCCAGCGAACCGGTGTCGCCCATGAAGAGCTGCGCGGGATGCGCGTTAAACCACAGAAATGCCAGCGTCGCGCCGACCACAATCAACGAGAACGGCACCAGGCTCGACACCGCCGGCTGCACGCCGGGCGTGGCGCCCGCAAACGACTGCAAATACGCAATGACGGCGTAGGTCAAAAATGCCGTCGCCGAGATGATGCCTGCTAGCCCGTCCAGTCCATCGGTAAAGTTCACGGCGTTGCTGAACCCGACAATCCAGAAGATAGCAATCGGGATCCACAACAACCCGATGTCGATCTTCTCGGCAATACCGGGAATGGCGATGCTAGTCAGCTTTGAAGGCCCGAAGTGCAGCACCCCGGCGACGATTGTGGCGATCAGCACTTGAAACAACAGTTTGGAACGCGCCGACATGCCTTCGCCCTTCACCCGCTTGCCGCGCACGTTTTCCCAATCGTCGATCGCGCCGAGGATAGCGAAGGCCACCATCGTGCCCACCGGCACCAGAATCTGCTCGCCGAGATTGGCGATGGGCTGTCCTTGATTCATCTTGACCAGGGCGTTGATCAACGTGATGACGCCGCTGATCACCACGACCGGCACGACGATCATCAAGCCCCCCATCGTGGGCGTACCCGCCTTCACCAGGTGCGTCTGCGGGCCTTCAATGCGAATCTGCTTGCCGATGCGTTTCGCCTTCAGCAACCGGATCAGCGGCGAGCCCCACACCACCGCAAAGAGAAATGCCAAACCGCTTAAGATCAAAGATGCGGCCAAAATAAGTCCTTAGATCAGTAGAAAAGTAAACAAGTAGGCAAGGAGGTCAACCTGCATCCTGCATCCTGCCTCTTGCATCTTGCATCTTGCATCTTGCCCCCTGCCTCTATCCGCGCACCAGCGCGTTGACGATGTCTTCCATATGCAGCCCGCGCGAACCCTTGATCAAAATCATATCGCCGGGCTGCACGATCGTGTCCAGATACTCGCTGGCTTCTTCGTTCGCCTGACACACCTTCACCCGTTCGGGCGGCATGCCGTTGTCCAGCGCTTCACGCGCAAATATCTGCCCCAACCCGCCCACTGTGACGAGCACGTCGGCCGCATCGATGGCACGCAGACCCACCATGCGATGTCCTTCGTCTTCGTACTCGCCCAGTTCCAGCATGTCGCCCAACACCGCGATCTTGCGACCGCTCAGCTCGGCCAGCAGATTTAACGCGGCGATCATCGAGGCCGGGCTGGCATTGTACGAATCATCGAGAATCGTCGAGCCGTTGGGGCCGGGCACCGCGACGAGTCGCAGCTGCGCGCGGCGATCTTGCAGCCCTTCCAGAATGTGATCCCACGACATGCCTTCGGCCAGACCCACGGCGGCGGCGCGCAACGACGTGTGAACGCTGTGCCGCCCCAACAACGGCACCTGCACATGCAGCTCCTCGTTGCGATAATGCAGCGTGAAATGAATGCCTTCCAATCCTTCACTGACGATCTCGTCCGCCCACACATCGGCCTGTGGATCGAGTCCGTAGGTCAGCACCTGCGCGCGCGTTTTATCGCGCATCGCCAGCACCCGCGGATCGTCGAAATTCAGAATCGCCGTGCCGCTCGCCGGCAGCGCCTGCACCAATTCCGACTTCGCTTCGGCGATAACATCGATCGAGCCCATACGCTCCAAATGCACCGGCCCGACGTTGGTGATCACCCCCACGATTGGCTGCGCGAGTTCCGCCAGACGCGTGATCTCACCCGATCCGTAAGTACCCATCTCCAACACCGCGCGTTCGTGCTTCGGCTCCAACTCCAGCAGCGTCAAGGGCAGGCCGATCTCGTTGTTGAGATTGCCCTCGCTCTTCAAGAGCACAAAATCGCGCTCCAGAACTGACGCCGTCAATTCCTTGGTGCTGCTCTTGCCCACGCTGCCCGTAATACCGATCACGCGCAGCTGCGTCAGGCGTGATCGCCACCACTTCGCCAGTTCTTGCAGCGCGATCATAGAGTTGTCAACGCGGAAGATCACGGGCAGCGTCCACTGCTTGATGGCGCGCTGTGTGACGTTGTGCCGCAAATCGATTAACAGCGCCTCGACGGATACGTCCTGCTCGACGATGGCGGCCACCGCCCCGCGACTGAACGCCTCGGCCACGTATAAATGCCCGTCGGTCGTCTCGCCACGGAACGCGACGAAGACATCATTCGGCCCCACTTCGCGCGAATCGATGACAAAACGGCGCAGCGGCTGAGCAGCAGCGCTCGGCCGGCGACCGGCAAGTCCTTCGATGAGATCAGCCAGAGTTAGCATCGTTCACTTCATCGACATTTGATTATCTGGCCGCACGCCCAACACCGGGAACAAGCGTGTCGCCAAATCATGGAACACCGGCACGGCGGTTTCTGAACCCCACATTGAACTCGTCGGTCGATCGAGTTTGATGAGAATAATCACTTGCGGATCTTCGGCCGGCGCATAAGCGATGAAGGACCCAATCGTCCACGGATCGTCGTAGCCGCCCGGAACGGGAATCTGCGCCGTGCCCGTCTTGCCCGCAATCGAGTAACCATCCACCAGCGCATCCGGCACTTCGCGGCGCACCGCCGTGACCAACATCTGCGTCAAAGTATGCGCCGTTTCCTTCGAGATCGGATGTCCCACCGCGACCACCTTCGCTTCATCGACACGATCACCGCGCACGATCTTCTTCACCACATGCGGCTGCACCAACACGCCGTCATTTGCCACAGCCGCCACGGCCGCGACCATCTGAATCGGTGTGGTGGCGATGCCCTGCCCAAACGAATTGGAAGCCAGAATCGCTTCCGACCAACGATCGGGGTTTTTGTCGCGCGTGATCACCAGACCGGCCGCTTCGTGTTGTAGATCGATCCCGGTGGGTTTGCCCAGGCCGAAGGCGCGCATGTACTTATAGAACTGCTGCTGCCCCATACGCATGGCCAACGTCGACGCGCCCACGTTCAATGACTTGGCCAGCAAGCCGGTCATATCAGTCGGGCCGTGACCCGCGCGATCCCAGTTCCAGATCAACTGCCCGCCCACTTCGATGTTGGCCGTGTCGTTGTAGACCGTGTCAGGTTTTACCGTATTTGAATCCAGGGCGGCCGCCATCGTCAGGATTTTGAAGATCGAACCCGGCTCGAAGTTGTCGCTAACGGCCGGATTGACAAACGCATCAAGACCGTCTTTGTTGGCAATCGCCGCATACTGGTTGGGATCGTAGTTGGGTGAAGACGCCATCGCCAGAATTTCGCCATTGCGCGGATTCGCCACGATGATAGAGCCTGACGACGCGCCCGTGTTGTGCAAAGCGCGCGCCAGTTCTTCTTCCGTGATCGCCTGCGCATTCCGATCGATGGTCAGCACCAGATCGGCCCCCGGCGCTAGCGTGCCATCTTTTTGCAGCGTCGGCGTCAGCACATCGTTGTACCAGCCTTCCACACCATACAAGCCGACGCGGTTTTCGTTCACAAAACCCAGCACGTGCGCGGCCAGTGAACCTTCGGTATAGGCACGTTTCCAAAATGGATACGCCGTGAAGCCCCACACATCTTTAGCGCGCACCAGACTGCCTTTGTCATAGGGCAAATCCTTGATCAACTGGAGATGCTTAATCTTGGGCTGGTCTTTGAGGGCCAGAATGTCATCCGCTTTAAGACCCAGTGCGGGCGCGAGATCTTTGTTAAACTGATCGTAGTTTGCGCCGTTGCGGTCATAGGCCAGTTCGAAGTGCGCCTCGTCACCTGTCAATAGATAGCCGTTGCGATCGTAAATGCGGCCACGCGGCGCCGGTTCCACAGACAGCAATTCCGGCACATCGCGGGTCGAATCGATGTGCTGCACCACCTGGAGGCGGATCAACTGCACGCCGACCAGTGCGGCTATCACCAGCACGATAGCGAGAAAGACATTGAAACGGCTGCGAAACGAATCCATGATCGACCTCACAAGCGAAACCCTCGCCCTACTTCGGCTGCGCCTTCGGCGCATAGATACTCTCAATCGACGGCGAATCATCTTGTGGCAGATACGGCACCGCCACATACAGCACGTTTTCGGTCAGCACGAAACCTAATGCGGTCGCACGCTGTTGCAGCTGGGCGCGCGTCGAGCTGACACTGATCTTCAGCGCCAGGTCGGCGTTTTCACGCTGCAAGTCGGCTAGCTCTTCGCGGAACAGCTGCACCTGCCGCGTGCTGGTTACAATCTGGCTGGACTGCACCAGATACAACGTGGCGACCATCACCCCTAGCGCAATCAACAAGGCCATTTGCGATACGCGCCGCGCCGACCAGTGCTGGCGCTTGAGGCCCTGATTGATCCACGCGGCCAACCGTTGATTCGCACTTTTGTTTTTAGGATGTGCTGGCATGATCAGATCTTCTCCGCAATCCGCAGCTTGGCGCTGCGCGCCCGCGGATTGCTCAACACTTCGGCCTCAGACGCCACGATGGGTTTGCGTGTGATCAAACGCAAAGTTGCCGATCGATACACCAGCCCCGGTGGATCGTCCGGCTGAGCCACGTGCTCTTGCGCCGCCGCGCGAAAATATTCTTTGACGATGCGATCTTCCAACGAGTGGAACGAAATGATCGCCATCCGCCCGCCGCTGTGCAGCAGCTCGGTCGCTTGCGGCAGCGCACTCATGAGCGCACCCAATTCATCATTGACCGCGATGCGCAGAGCCTGGAACGTCAACGTCGCCGGATGTATGCGTCCGCGCCGCCCGATGGCTTGCTCGATGACGGCGGCCAGCTGATCGGCCGAGTGGATCGGTCGGGCGGCCACAATCGCTCGCGCGATTTTCCGGCTCGCCGGTTCTTCGCCATACTGATAGATCAACTCGGCTAATTCATCCGCGTCGAGCGTGTTGATCAGATCGGCTGCTGAGGAGCCGCGCGTCGGATCGAAGCGCATATCCAGCGGCCCGCCCGTGATGAAGCCAAAACCCCGATCGGCGTCACCCAGCTGATCGGACGACAACCCCAGATCGAGCACGAGGCCATCGACCTGATCGAAATGCTGGGCGCACGCCACCTCGCCCAGCTGTGAAAAGTTCGCGTTCACCAATTTGACGCGCGCACCAAACGAACGTAGTCGGATGGCGGCTCGTTCGATTGCCGCCGGGTCGGCATCGAGGCCCAACAGTTCCACGTCGGGCGCGCTGGCCAGAATCGCTTCGCTGTGACCGCCGCCGCCCACCGTGCCATCGATGTAACGCCCGCCCGGTTTGATGTTCAGGTTATCGAGCGTTTCATTCAATAAGACCGGGACGTGCTGCGTCGTCGCCGCACCTGAAAGTGCGGACGCATATGAATAGGTGGGCAACGTGAAGAGCGAGGCGAACGACAGGCCAAACGTTAGATACCCAGCTGGGTCCACTGCTCGACGTTGACGGCTGAATCGATATTGGCGCGAATACCGTTCCATGCTTCAGGCGACCAGATTTCCATGTGGGTGTTGAGGCCGGCCACGACGACGTTGCCATTCAGTCCGGCGTAATCACGCAGATACTGCGGCAGTAACACGCGGCCTTGCTTGTCTAGATCGGCGTCGGTAGCACCCGAAAAAAGCAAGCGGCGAAAATCGCGCGCTTGCGTATCGGTGAGCGGCAGCGCACTCACCTTATCGGATAGCTTCTTCCATTCATCCATGGGGAAAACGAACAAGCACTTGTCGAGGCCGCGCGTCACCACCACGCCCGAAGCAAGTTCGGCGCGATACTTGGCAGGCAATGTTAAGCGGCCTTTGTCATCAATGGTGTGAGCGTATTCGCCTAAGAACATGTGTTCTACACTCCCCACTTCAGGTTGGTTTTTGTTGAAAAGAGGGCGACGTTTTCCCACTTCGCCCCACTTTTCCCCACTAACAGGGTTAGTATACACCATTTTTTGCTCTGGTGTCTACTAGCAATCTAAAATTTTAAGGTTGGTGGGAGAGTCAAACTTGAGGGAGGATGGAGAGGGAGTGCATCCAGAATGAGGGATAGAGAGATGGAGGGATGGAGTCAAACAAGAATCCCACCGAGTACACATACTCTGGCGGGACTCTGGCGTCAAAGAGATCGATAAGCCGAATTCTGTTCCCTTGAGGGTGTCCCCTTCGGGGTGGCGATCATTTATCTGGGCCGTTGATCGCTCAATGGCTCGTGCGGCCTACCCGCGAGACTGGCGACGAGCAGTCGCTGTGTTCTTCCGAGGAAGAGCCGCTCGCATGCTTGGCCTTGCTCCCGCTGGGGGTTACCTGGCCGGACACATTGCTGTGCCGCCGGTGAGCTCTTACCTCACCTTTTCACCGTGACTCCCAGACCCAAAGGGTTTCAGAAACCCTTTGGGTCTAAAAGCTGTCTGTTTCTGTGGCCCTGCTCCGCGCGTCACCGCGCCCGGACGTTATCCGGCAGCGTGCTCTATGGAGTTCGGACTTTCCTCAGACGGATCAAAGTCCGCCCGCGATCACCTCGATCTCTTTGACGCGATCATAGTAGCACTCACGATACTTCACGTCAAGCCGATCGCTTGCACTTAAGACCTTGTGGCAACACTCCCAGTTGTGCTACAGTCAAAGACAGGCATGAGTGCCATACAAAATGATGGTCACAGCAGGCAGTACCTTAGCAGCGCTAATGAGGAGGGTCCATGCGCTCAACCCACTTGAAGTGGCTAATCTACATTGCAATCCTAGTGATCATTGGAGTTGCACAGGCCGCCTGTGCATCACCACCCAACATCACATCCACATCTGCTCCGTCACGCACGTTTACGGCGACTGATCTGCTTCTTCGAGCAAACCTTCTACCCGATGGCTGGCAGGCTCAAGGCGGACCAAGCGAATATCCGGCACATACTATAGGGATTCGGAAGGCCCTGAGCGGAAGTGAAATCGACTTTATCAGATTTGGGTCATCGGGGGTGCAGGCAACTGTCAATCAAATGATAGTGCCGTTTCGCAATACACAAGATGCAGCTGAAGGTTATCAGGCTCATGACTATACTCACGATACGGTGGGGCCCTATGCCGTCACTTGGAAACCCGTAATCAGCTTCACTTATCAGAGTCCGTTAGCCAATCAATTTAGAGTCGTTTGTGGGAGCGTGCGCAACATCCACGGTGGCTCACTATGTACAATAGAAGGACAATACGAAAAATTTCTGTCGATGACCGATTACAGCAGTGATTATGGTTCAGAGGATTTCCAACGAACTGTGGATGATCTAGAAATCATCGCCCGAGCAATTGATGCTCACATGGCTCGTTATCTTGAAAAAGACAAGTGAGAATATGGGTGGCGTTCTTTGAACGAGTAAAGGTTTCATTTATACGGGTGAGCAACCATCATTAATTCAATGCCACAAGCGCGCTAGGCAACGTCAGACCTGTAATCCACGCCCGTACGGTCTGCGTGAACAGATCAGGCAATTGCATACTCCAGTTGTGGATCGCGTCAGAGACGACGTAGCCTTGCGCACTCGGCATCACGGCGAGGAGATCGCGCACGGATTGCTGCATGATCTTCAGTTCTTTCTCGCCGACGAGGATGAGCGTGGGGACGGTGACAGCTTGTAGATTAGCAGGCACGTGATTGTTGCCGTTCGCTAGGGTCATGCGCACAAAGCCGTCGATCGTCAACGAGGCGGTATCTTTGCGGAAGTCCTCGAAATATTCTGCGGGCACGCCCAGGCCTTGCATGTTCCACTTCACCAGCCACGTCGCATTGCGAAACGGCCAGTACAGCTTGGCCATGAGGTTGGCGGTACCGATGCCGGGCAGCGGACGCATCAACGGGCCGCTGGCAATGGCGCGATCGATCAACTCCGGCGTCTGGCTCAACAACTCGATCGCGGTCTGCGCGCCCAACGACAAGCCGACGACGTGGGCGCGTCCGCTGTGCGCCCGGGTGCGGATCAGCTCTGCCACTTGCGCCGCCGCGTTTTGCAACGTCATCGGTGTGACGTCGATGCTGTGGCCATGCTCGGGCAGATCGGGGACGAGCAGATGATACTCATCCTTCAATTGCGCGATCTGCGGCCTCCACATCCAACCGCCCACTCCGCCACCGTGCAAGAAAACGATCGTGGGCGCAGTCGCGGGGCCAAGCTCTTGTGTGTAGAGTGTCATGCCAACCTCCGGCCAAAGTATAGCACGAAGCAAGATGCAGGATGCAAGAAGCAAGACGCGAAGGCGGTGCTTACATTTTACGCACCACGCACTACGCACCACGTTTTACGTGTTATACTTCCAACGAACTTCATCAGGAGGAGGCCACCATGCTTCAAGATCAAACATTTGCTTTTATCGGTTCCGGCGCGATGGGTGAGGCGATGATCAAAGGACTGATCACGCAAGCGAATTTGCCACCGCAGCAGATCACTGCCAGCGATCCGCGCGAAGAACGCGGCCAGGAATTGCAGACCAAGTACGGCGTCCGCCCGACGACCGATAACCTGGTCGCCATCAACGGGGCCAAGATCGTCGTGTTGTCGGTGAAGCCGCAAGTGCTGCACGGTGTGATGACGCAGCTGGCCGGTCACATCGCGCCCGAGGCGCTCGTGTTGTCGATCGTGGCCGGGGCGCGCACCGAGGCGATTACGAATGTCTTGCTACATCGAGCCGTCGTGCGTTCCATGCCCAATACGCCCGCGCAGATCGGCCTGGGCATGACCGTATGGACCGGCCCCGAATCGTTGAGCCAGGTGCATCACGATCAGGCCAAAGCCGTGTTCAGTTCGATCGGCGAAGAGGTCTTTGTGAACGACGAGCGTTACCTCGACATGGCGACGGCACTGAGCGGCACCGGCCCGGCGTATGTCTTCCTCTTCATGGAAGCGCTGGTCGATGCCGGTGTGCACATGGGCTTCAGCCGTGACATTGCGGAAAAACTGGTGTATCAAACCGTGCGGGGCAGTGTCGAATATGCGCGGCAAGGTGGACGGCATTTGGCGACGCTGCGGAATCAAGTCACTTCGCCGGGTGGCACCAGCGCCGAGGCGTTGTATCAGATCGAGAAGGGCGGCCTGCGCACGGTGATGTCGCGCGCAGTGTGGGCGGCGTATCAAAAATCGCGACGTTTGGGTCGCGGCGTAGAAGAAGACTGATCAATGATCAATGATTAATGGATGCGACTGGAGTCGAGGCTTTAGCCGGAGATGTGGTTTTCGCTCACACCGGCTGAAGCCTCGACTCCATAAGTTATCACTGAACAACGTGCAATGACTGGCGAAGAAGTGATTCCGAATTCCACACTCCGCATTCAATGCGGCGCATCGTTAGCATTGCGATGATCACGTGCGTGGTGCACGATGTCGCCATGCGCATGGTGTATCCGTTTTTGCCAGACATCGCGGCCGGATTGGGTATCTCTATCGAGCAGCTGGGGGATTGACCGCGCCCGCGTTCGGCGCGTGGTCCGATCGGGTGGGGCACCGCCGGTGATTCTCAGCCTCGGCCTGCTCATCAACGGAGTCGCCATTGGCCTCAGCTTAGCCTCGAGCGGGACGGAGAGACAGAGAGATTGAGGGAAGGAGAGAAACCTTCGCGCCTGATCCCCGATGACGGATTAACCGATCCCCGATCTCTGAATTCCTTTGTGAACCTCTGGACAAAACCACCTGATTCAGGTATCATAACTTTAACGGGCGACCCACACCATTTGTGGGTCGTTGTCATGTATCACCTCGTCTTTTTATTGCGCGGATTTAGCCAGGTCTGACGCAAATGGCAACAGAAAAATACAACCAGTTTGACCGTTGAAAGTCCAGGGGCTTCATTAAAGCTATTGGCTTGCCCTATGACTTCTGGTATACTCTTGAACGAACCGCACTCTTAAAAACCACTACCCGGTGAGGAGGCTAGATGGCTGCTGAAATTGAGTCTTTGATCAAGGATTTGACCTCGCAAATCAACGCGTTCAAGCCGCAAGTTGAAGCGGTGGATGTGGGTGAAGTGCTCGAGGTCGGCGACGGCATTGCGCGCGTAAGCGGCCTGACCAGCGTGCAATCGAACGAATTGGTCGAGTTTGCGAACGGCGCACTGGGCATCGCATTTAACCTGGAAGAAGAGCGCGTGGGCGTGATCATCTTGGGTGAGTACGCCGATATTGAAGAAGGCCAACTGGTGCGCCGCACGCAGCGCATTGCCTCTATTCCCGTCGGCGATGCGCTGCTAGGCCGCGTGGTCGATCCGCTGGGCCGCCCGTTGGACGACAAAGGCCCGATCGCCACGAACAAGTTCCGCAACATCGAACGCATCGCGCCGGGCGTGATCGAGCGCAGCAACGTCAATCGCCCCGTGCAGACCGGCATCAAGCCGATCGACGCGATGATCCCGATCGGGCGCGGGCAGCGCGAATTGATCATCGGCGACCGGCAGACCGGCAAGACCGCGATCTGCCTCGACACGATCATCAACCAGAAGGGTCAAGACCTCGTCTGCATTTACGTGGCGATCGGCCAGAAGCGATCGGCCATTGCCCGCCTGGTGTCCATCCTCGAGAAATTCGGCGCGCTGGAATACACGATCATCGTCATTGCGTCTGCGTCTGAGTCCGCTTCGTTGCAGTACATCGCCCCCTACGCGGGCTGCGCCATCGGCGAAGAAGTGATGGAGACCGGTGTGACGATTGGCGGCAAGTTGGTCAAAGACGCGCTGGTCGTGTATGACGATCTCAGCAAGCACGCGTGGGCCTATCGCCAGGTGTCGCTGCTCATGCGCCGTCCCCCGGCCCGCGAAGCGTATCCGGGCGACGTGTTCTATCTGCACTCACGTTTGCTCGAACGCGCGGCGCAATTGTCGAAGGCGCGCGGCGGCGGTTCACTCACGGCCTTGCCTATCATCGAAACGCTGCTGGGCGATGTGTCGGCTTACATTCCCACCAACGTNNTCGATCACCGACGGCCAGATCTATTTGGAGTCCGACCTGTTCAACGCCGGCATTCGACCCGCGATGAACGTCGGTATTTCGGTGTCGCGCGTGGGTGGTGATGCGCAGACCAAAGCGATGAAGCAAGTGGCCGGCCGCTTGAAGGGCGATATGGCGCAGTACCGCGATCTGGCGGCGTTCGCCGCCTTTGGTTCCGATCTGGATGCGACGACCCGCCGCCAACTCGATCGGGGTCAGCGCCTCACGGAAATCCTCAAGCAGCCGCAATACGCGCCCATTCCGCTGGCGAATCAAGTCGTGACGATTTTCGCTGCGACTAACGGTTACGCCGACGCGGTACCGACGGGTCGCATGCGCGATTGGGAAGTGGCGCTCGCTAAGTACATCAGCACGCAGTATCCGGGCATCCTGCAAGCCATCGACGCGGACAAAAAGATTTCCGACGAGACGCAGACCACGCTTAAAGCCGCGTGCGAAGAGTTCAAGAAGTCGTGGAGTTAGTCACGTAGTCGTTTAGTCACGTAGTCTTGTAGTCAAATGACTATGAGACTATCAGACTATCAGACTATCAGACTAAAGGGACTAACCGATGGCAACCGTACGAGAAATCGAACGCCGAATTCGCAGTGTCAAGAACATCGCGCAGGTCACACGCGCGCTGGAAGCGGTGTCGGCCTCCAAAGTGCGCAAAGCACAGAACGCGGTGCAGAACACACGCCCTTACTCACAGGAAGCGTGGCGCGTCCTGACCGACTTGTCGAAGCAGGCCGGGGCCGGACCGAATCTCCATCCGCTACTCACCAGCCGCCCGGTGAAGTCGATCGACCTGATCGTCATTACCAGCGATCGGGGCTTGTGCGGCGCGTTCAACTACAACGTGATTCGCGTGGCGCTGGAGTTTGTGAAGAAGCAATCCGTGCCGATCAACATCATCAGCGTGGGCCGCAAGGGCCGCGAGTTGTTGTATCGCGCCGGGCAGACGATCATCGCAGAGTTCAGCAATCTACCCGCGGCGCCATCGTTGTTAGACGTCAGCCCGATCGGCCGTACCGCCGTCGACGATTTTCTTGGCGGACGCTCGGATGCCGTGTACGTCGCTTACACCGACTTCGTCAACACGCTCAGCCAGAAGGCGCACGTACGGCCCTTGCTGCCGTTGAGTCTGGGGGCCTCAGAAGAAACGATCGCGAGTAATGCGGTGGGCGGCATCGAGCCAAGCCGATCGGCCCCCTACGTTTATCTGTACGAACCCAGCATCAATGCCATTCTCGATAATTTGGTGCCGCGCTTCACCGAGCTGCAAGTGTATCAGGCCATTCTCGAATCGCTGGCCAGCGAGCACAGCGCGCGCATGGTGGCGATGCGCAATGCCACCGACAACGCCAAAGCGCTGGTCGATAACCTGACGCTGGTGCGCAACAAGGCCCGCCAAGCGGCTATCACGGGCGAACTGCTCGACATCGCCGGCGGCGCGGAAGCGTTAAAGCAGGCGCGGTAAGCGGTCAGAGCAGGAGAAGCAATATGTATGCTGTGGAGTTTCAAGCGAAAGTCAAAAATGGAACTATTGAGATTCCGGCTCAATACCGCGACAGGATCAAGCAGATGGTCAGAGTTATCGTGTTGGCGGAGGCCGACGAGAGGACCAGCAATCTAATCGATCAACTGCTAGAGAATCCTCTGCGCGTCAAGGACTTCAAGCCACTTACACGGGATGAAATGTATGCCCGAAGTTAAGGAAGCCAAACCTCGCTTTGTTGATACCAATATTTGGCTTTATGCTTTTATTGAGTCTGGCCATACTGCACAGCGCCAAATTGCCAAAACCGTCGTTAGTCAGTCAGAGATTGTAGTTAGCGTTCAAGTCATCAATGAAACGTGTGTTAACCTGCTCAAAAAGGCGGCAACGCCAGAAGCGACTATTCGACAGCTGGTGACGAGTTTCTACGACAAGTACACGGTCATTGACTTTGATCTGAATGTACTGCTGACGGCATCGGAATTGCGCGAAAGGTACAGCTATCGTTTTGGGACAGCGTAATTGTCGCCAGTGCGTTACGCGCCGGATGTGATGTCCTCTATACGGAAGATATGCAGCATGGCTTGCAGGTAGGAGATAGTTTAACTATCGTCGATCCGTTTAGGTCATGACGCTATTTGTAGTCCGTTGGAAATCGCTGGCAACGCGGAAGCGTTGAAGCAGGCGCAGTAGGGTCATATCAAGGCACGAGAGCAAAGCGGAGGCAGTCATGACTACGACGATCGAATCACACACGACGCGGGTCAGTCTGGACGAGATCAAGCAAGACTTGTCCACTTATCTTCAACGTGCGCAGGCGGGTGAAATCTTTGTAGTGACGACAGCCGGCAAACCACTGGCCGAAATTCGGCCAGTAGCAACGCCGGGGCCATACTTCCGTCCTTTCGGGTTGGCCGCCGGTCAATTCACCGTGCCAGATGATTTTGATGCACCGCTGCCAGAGCAGATCTTTCGAGAATTTGAAGAATCATGAAGTTGCTGCTGGACACTCACGTTTTTGTGGTTCATCAACGGGGACAAGCGTCTGCCCGATGGGATACGAGATAGTATCGGATGCTAATCTGTCAGGCGTTAGCTCATGGTCTTGTTCTAGTCACTGTTGATGAAATGATAGCCGGCTATTCGGTTCCGGTCTTAAGCCTGCCGTAAGCAGTCCGCGGCGCGGAAGCGTTGAAGCAGGGAAGATAAGCACGTCTTCCAGAAACGAGAATTTCGCCAGTGGTCAATTGGTCGCGCTTCACCCCAACTGACTTCGAATATGATTTTGAGCACGACGAACTGGCGGCGCATCATGTGACTTTTGAAGAAGCGATTGAGTGCTTCTTCTCGGATTTTGAAGTCAGGCGGAACAAATCGTATAGTGACAGGTATCAGCTGATAGGAAGCGCCCTGAGCGGGCGTCGACTCAAGATCATTTTTCAACTCAAGTCGGGAACTGTCGTCCGTATTATCACGGGCTGGGACCTATGAGCACAAAGACGAAAAGCAAAAAGAAATTGTCCGAGCAAACTATTGATCAGATTGTGATCGCACAGGCTGACGATGATGCAGCGTGGGAAAAGCCAGTACGTGTGCGCCGTACCAAGCCAGCGTCACTCTCTATTCCGCCAGACCTTGCAGCCCGCGCCGCCTTTCTCGCGCGATTACACCGAACCCGCAACGTTGAGGAATGGCTGACGCACGTTATTCAAGAGCGAGTCGAGTTGGAAGAAGCTGCCTTTGCAGGCGCTAAGCAGGATTTGGCGGCAAAAGCAAGCTAATCACGATTCTGAAGTATTTTCTTCGAACCAAACACGCATCACACGCGGAGGAATTCAATGCCAAAGGAAGGTAAAGTCGTACAGGTTCTGGGGGGTGTCGTCGACGTGCAGTTCCCGCCGGATCATCTGCCCAATATTTACGATGCGCTCGAAATTGCGCGTGACGGCCAGGAGCCGCTGGTGCTGGAAGTGCAGCAGCACATGGGACACGATCGCGTGCGCTGCGTGGCGATGGACACCACCGACGGCTTGAGCCGTGGTGTGGCCGTCGTCAACACCGAAGCCGCGATCAGTGTGCCGGTCGGGCCGGTCACCCTGGGCCGCATCTTCAACGCGTTGGGCCGCCCGGTCGATAACAAGGGCGCGGCGAAGTCGGAGATCAAATATCCAATTCACCGTCTGGCCCCGGCCTTCGATGAGCAAACGACCCGCACCGAAGTCTTCGAGACCGGCATCAAGGTCATCGATCTGGTCGCGCCGTTTACGAAGGGCGGCAAGACGGGCGTGTTCGGCGGCGCGGGCGTGGGCAAGACCGTCATCATCACCGAATTGATTCGCTCGATCGCGGCGGAGCACGGTGGGTATTCCGTGTTCGCGGGTGTGGGCGAGCGCACGCGCGAGGGCACCGCGCTGTACGGCGAAATGACCGAAGCGGGCGTCATGGAAAAGACCGTGATGGTCTTCGGGCAGATGAATGAACCATCGGGGGTGCGCCTGCGCGTGGCTTTGACGGGCCTCACCATGGCCGAATACTTCCGTGATGAAGGCCGCGACGTGCTGTTGTTCATCGATAACATCTTCCGCTTCTCGATGAGCGGCTCGGAAGTGTCGGCGCTGCTCGGGCGGTTGCCGAGTGCGGTCGGGTATCAACCCACTTTATCGAATGAGATGGGCGAATTGCAGGAACGCATCACNNCCGGTGGCGACCTTCGCCCACCTCGATGCGACCATCGCCCTCGATCGCGCGATCGCGGCCCGCGCGTTGTTCCCCGCGGTCGATCCGCTGGTGTCCACGTCGCGCATTCTCGATCCGAACATTGTCGGCGAGGATCACTACAACGTGGCGCGCGAAGTACAGCGGGTGCTACAGCGCTACAAGGATTTGCAGGACATCATCGCCATTTTGGGCGTGGAAGAACTATCGGAAGACGACAAGCTGCTGGTGGGGCGCGCTCGCAAGATCGAGCGTTTCCTCTCGCAGCCGTTCTTCACCGCCGCGCAGTTCACCGGTCGTGAAGGCCGCTACGTATCCCTGCGCGAAACGGTGCGCGGCTTCCGCGAAATCCTGGAAGGCAAGCACGATGATCTGCCGGAGCAAGCGTTCTACATGGTCGGCACGATCGACGAAGCCGTGGAAGTCGGCGAGCGTATGAAGCGCGAGGGTTAACATGGCAACGCTCCATTTGGAGATCGTCACGCAAGAAAAGCGGTTGTTCTCCGGCGATGTGGATATGGTCGTCGCGCCGGGCGGTGAAGGCGAGCTGGGCATCCTGCCACATCACGCGCCGTTGTTGACGACGTTGAAGGAAGGTGCGCTGCGCGTGAAGCAAGGCGGCGGCGAGGAATACTTCAGCATCGGCGGCGGGTTCATGGAAGTACAGCCCGATCACGTCATCGTGCTGGCCGATGNNGCCCGCGCGGAAGAAGCGCGCCGCCGCGCCGAGCAGCTGCTGAAAGATCGCCCGGCGGGTGTGGATCTGGAATCCACGCTGGCCTCGCTGCGCCGCGCACAGATTCGCCTGACGGTGGCGCAGAAGCGCGGGCGCCACGCGGCCTTGCCGGATATGCGGCGCGAACCATAACTCGCGGCGAGAGTAGTAACTTGGTAGTTAGGGTTGAACTGGTAGTACGCGAATTGAACATCCTGAGCAAGGCCCACAGGCCATGCTCAGGATGTTTTATGAGTGGATTACGCACAATTTTGAATTATCAGGTAAAATGACACGCGGTTTAATCACCAGCAGAGCGACGCAATTCGCCCTGCTGCAAGGATTGCTGAATGCTTCAAAAAGAAATAGGAATCGACCTCGGCACCGTCAACGTGCTGGTTTACGTGCGCGGAGCCGGGATCGTGCTACAAGAACCGTCGGTGGTAGCACTGACGGTCAATGAAAGCCGCATCGTGGCGGTGGGCGAAGAAGCCAAATCGATGCTGGGCCGCACGCCGGATGCCATCGAAGTGGTGCGCCCCATGCGCGATGGCGTCATCGCCGATTATCAGATCACCGAAGCGATGCTGCGTTACTTCATCAAAAAGGCGACCGGCGGCGTGCGTATGTTCAAGCCGAAGGTGATGATCAGCGTGCCGTTCGGCGTGACGAGCGTGGAGAGCCGTGCGGTGCACGAAGCGGCTGTCGCCGCAGGCGGCGCGACGCGCGATGTGCACTTGATCCCGGAACCGATCGCCGCTGCGTTCGGCGCGGGCATGCCCGTCAACACCCCCACCGGCAACATGGTGCTCGATCTGGGCGGCGGCACGACCGAGGCCGCCGTGGTCTCGATGAATGGTATCGTCGTGGCGAACTCCGTGCGCGTGGGTGGCGTGCGCATGGACGAAGCGATCGTGGCGTACATCCGCAAGAAGTACAGCCTCGCCATCGGTGAGCCTACCGCCGAAGAGATCAAGTTCCGCTTGGGTGCGGCGATTCCGCTGGAAGAAGAAATCGAGATGGAGATTCAGGGCCGCGATCAAGTGGCAGGCCTGCCGCGCACCATCCGCATTCGCTCGACCGAGATCACCGAAGCGCTGCAAGAACCCCTCTCGGCCATCGTGGGTGTGGTGAAGAGCGTGCTGGAAAAGACTCCGCCCGAACTCGCGTCGGACATCATCGATCGCGGCATGGCACTGGTCGGCGGTGGCGCCCTGCTCCGCCGGATCGATCAGCTGATCACGAAGGAAACGGGCGTGGCCGCGTATGTGGCCGAAGCGCCGATGGCGTGTGTGGCGATGGGCGCGGGCAAGGCGCTGGAGAATTACGCGATTATCCGGCGGAGTATCGGCGGGTTGTAACTGAAGAGTGAAGAGTGAAACCGAGCGTCCTCAGGTGAGGGCGCTCGGTTTTATTTGGGCGGAGATGTTCTGGCAAAAACTCGTCAGGCCACACTGCGCTCTACTGACCCGCACCTGAAGGCGGCACACTCTGCAAAACCTTCACTTCACGGTTGATGCGCTTGGCTATTTTTGCCTCTGTCGTTTCAAGGTCGTAGCGGGCCTGCATCCGCAGCCACACGGCCGCACTCGTGCCAAAATAACGCGCCAGCCGCAGCGCAGTATCGGCCGTGATCGAACGCTGACCGCGCACGATCTGACTAACCCGCAGCGCCGGCACGCCAATATCCTTTGCCACACGATACTGACTCAAGCCAAGCGGCTTCATGAAATCTTCCAGCAACACTTCGCCGGGATGAACCGGAGGAAGTTTATCCATGGCTTACCTCACTTAGTGATAATCCACAATCTCTACGTCTTGCGCTTTGCCCTGCTCCCAGCGGAAACAGATACGATATTGGTCGTTGATGCGAATGCTGTATTGGCCTTCGCGATCTCCGTGCAATGCCTCAAGCCGATTACCGGGCGGTGCCAATAGATCGCGCAAGTCCTCGGCATCGTCCAGATAGATCAGTTTGCGGCGAGCCGTTTTCTGGATAGTCACAGGGAGTTTCCTTAAAACGGTACCCGCGAAGATTTTCTCTGCTTCGGCATCAGCAAAAGACTCAATCATGGTCTTATAGTATCACGCAACGATACTACCGTCAAGGAGCGTACACTTTCAAGAAAACGAGCGTGCCGGTCTACGTGGCCGAAGCGCCGATGGCGTGCGTGGCGATGGATGCCGGCAAGGCGCTGGAGAATTACGCGATCATTCGCCGGAGTATTGGCGGGTTGTAATTGACGAGTGAAAAGTGAAGAGTGAAACCGAGCGTCCTCAGTTGAGGGCGCTCGTGTCGTTTGTGCTGTTGGGAAGGTTGTCTCCACTCATCAGTGCAGCGCGATCACTGATTGGAATTCTGCTTCTCTTCGTAGAGTTCTCCTTTGCTTCAACTTCATGGGTATGCGGTGCGCCCCAAAATTCCGCCAGGGGTGGACCGTCTTTTCGACGCTTCTCTCGAAAAAGGAAGTTCCAAATTTCGTAAGGCCACACCTGTCGCCCGATTCGATAGTACCAACGCAGGGCAGCGCGGATCGAGCGGTCGGGATGGGCTAACACACGCTTGAGAGAACGCGGACGCAGCTGCATGACGGCTTCGATCAGTTTGACCCAGAGCAACACCTGCCCGGGCGGCAGACTGCGCGTCGCAAGCACCTGATGTTTATAGTCCCATTTCCGCTGGTCGGTCTGAACGACCTGTCTTTCAGCGGCCAAATGGAAATACGGCGTCCAACGGTGCGGCGTCACGTACAACAGCTGAATCTGATCGGGATCGTAGGAGAGAAGCTGCTTGAGCCCATGCACGTAATCACGATAAGTCTCTTCCTCAAATCCGACCACGTAGGTTGCCATCGAGAGAATATCGTGTTGACGCAAAAGCCGTATGGCTTCGCGATCGGTCGTGGGGGCGCCACCTTTGTGGATCTGGCGCAAAGTTTCCTCATCATAGTTCTCTATACCCAACAGAAACCGGGCCACACCGGCTTGCTTGTACAGGTGCAGGAGGTCGGCGTCACGAACGATGTCATCGGCCCGCGTTGAGCCCACTAACGTCAGCGGAACATTCTCGGCAATGAGGGCCTCCAGAAAAGCACGCCAGACTTGTCGCGATGAAGTTGGATTTTCATCGGCGAAGTTGATCACTTCAACGCCGTGTTCCCGATAGAGCCTCGCCAGTTCTGCGGCAAACTTCTGCGGGTCGCGGTGCCGCCATTGCTTCCAAAAATCGCGCTGACCGCAATAGTTACAGACATGCGGGCAACCACGAGAGAATTGAACGACGACCGCACGGCGATCGCCCCAATAGCTGTACCGGCTGTGATCGATGAGTTCCCATCCCACACGACAGGCATCAAGCTCGCGGATCAATGGCGCAGGGGGTGTAGCACACGGCACACCTTGTTTTCGATAGGCAATGCCGGGAATCGTCTCAAGCGAGACGCCTGCCTGCAAAGCCTGAATAAGGCGCGGCGTCGTTTCTTCACCTTCACCACGCACGATAAGATCGATCTGCGGTTCCTCAAGCAGAACTTCTCGCCAGTGATAGGTTGGAAATACACCGCCATAAACCAGCCAGGTTTCAGGCAGCACTGCACGAATGGCGCGCGTGACCTCAGCCACGACAGGGTGCCCGGAAGTGGAACCAGAATGCCCCAGCAGGATCGCCTCCGGCGCATAGGCCACGGCCTGAGCCACAATGTCTTTTGTGGAGACCGGCCCCAGTTCTGCATCCAGCAGACTTACTTCATGCTCGGCATCGATCAGTGGTCCACCCACAGACAACAAGCCGAGCGGTGGCAAATGTTCGTGAGGGATACGGCTTCCAATCGAAGGGTGCGGTGGATTGATGAGCAGGATGCGCATGAGGATCATTCTCCTTACCTGCGGCTATCCTACACTCAAATGAGGGCCAGCGTCCACGCTTCAAGTCCGGCGATTTCTACACCTGGGTGCTTGACAAGCACCGATCAGAAAGTGAATCGCGCGGAAAGAAAGCAAACGAGCGTCCTCACTTGAGGGCGCTCGCTTTGTTTGGGCGACTATGATTTTTGACAAACAGGCGATCATCGTCGGATCGCACAGGATTTAACCTCGCGCAAAACGGACACGAGACTCGGTCACTACGACGAAATTCCCGGCTAACCGATCCGAATAGCGTTCAAGCAGCTGCTGAAGCGTGTTGATCTTGCTGGCGGCCCGTTCGTCATCGAGGCGCAAAAGAACAACGCCCTTGTGCGGACGTCGTTCTCGATAAACCTTCTCTCCAAAGTCTTTGTCATTTGTGATCAGAATCCAGTCCTCTACAAAAGCCTTGTGGAGCACAGCGTCATCATCGATCCCGCGCCTCGTCGTAAACAGAGAAGACGATATGACCTTGCCCATGCAACCAGTGGGCCACGGCTGGGCCAGTGCTTTCGTCGACCAGAAAGCGCATTTAGACGGTCTCCGCCAGTGGCATGAAGGCGGTATTCTCAAGCGACCGCGTCGCAAAGAGCAGGCACGCTTGAATGTCCTCACGCGTCAGTCCGCTGTATTCTTGGAGAATCTCTGTTTCCGACGCGCCATGCGCCAGCAAGCTGAGAATGTACTCCGCAGTCAGGCGTGTCCCCTTGATGACCGGTTTACCCACCATCACTTTGGGATTGATGGTGATTCGCTCGAGTAGTTGTTGGTCTGTCATGACTTTTGCCCTTCCGCCTCACGCTGCTCCCGACACTTGTGATTATTATACGCGATCTCTTGGTACGCACTTGTGGTGGTAGGGCGCGGTGCGGCAAGCGAACCGTTTGAACGGCGAGTCACGCTTATTCAGCGAACATCTCGGCGAGAACAGAAAGAACCGCTTTCTGTTCTGACAAACCAATATGGCCCAGTCTCTTAATCAAACGTATTTTGTCGACCGTACGCATTTGATCAAGCACGACCCGACCCGCTTTGCCTTGAAAGCGGCAGGTCACGCGAGTTGGATAAGGTTGTCCCTGAGTGGTCATGGGCGCAACAATGACTGTGGCGATATGCTGATTCATCTCATCTGGCGAAATGATAAGGCAAGGCCGCGTCTTCTTGATCTCGCTTCCCACAGTCGGATCGAGGCTGACCAGATAGACATCGAAGCGTTTGGCTACCATTTCCACTCGCTCATGTCCCAGTGCGTGGTGGCGGGTTCATCAAGCAGTCGATCATCGCCGCGCCCGG
>PMCF01000180.1 GCA_003154115.1 Anaerolineae bacterium | reverse complement strand
GAAGGCGATGCGCGCATGGCCGCAATTATGGGCCGTAAGCCAGCTGAGCCTAAACCCGCTGAGCCAACTGGGGGAAAAAAGCCAGTCATTCGCTTGGCCACAACAGGGGTTGCGGCAGCGGGCTTGGTGGCAGCTGCCACCAAGCTGAAGAATAAACTAGAAGAACCAGAACAGCCACAACCTCCCGTTGCGCCAGTGGCGGCGGTCGAGCCGACCCCGGAAGTTCCCGAAGAAATGCCGAGTGCCGATGACGCTTTGGCTTTCTTTGCTAAGCTCGCGGCAGGCAAAGAAGATCAACTGCGGGCAGAAGCCGAGCGTGAGGCCGATGTGCGCATGGACGCGATCATGGGGCGCAAACCTGTCGCCGAACCCAAGCCCGCGCCGGAAGAAAAACCAAGTATTGCGCCAGTCGGCGCGGCGGCGGTTGCGGGTCTGGCTGCGGCGACGAAGCGTGAACCGGCCAAGCCCGTTGAACCGAAACCGCCTGCTGAAATTCCTGAGGCCATGCCTAGCGCCGATGCTGCCTTGGCATTCTTATCCAGGTTAGCCGTGGGTAAAGAGGATCAACTACGCGCTCAGGCCGAGCAAGAAGCTGAATCTCGCATGGCGGCGATTATGGGGCGCAGTGCTCCGTTGGAGTCAGCTAAACCGATCGAGCCGGAGACACCCCCCGTGCTTGAAATCGAAACTGTATCGGCAGAGGAGCCAACTGACTGGATAGCTGATCTCTCTGCCTCAGTCACGGCTGAACCAGTTCCTGCCAGTGATCTCCCGGATTGGTTGAAGGAGATGCGTCCGTCTGAAGAGGCCGTGACGGCGGAACCCGCCAGTGAATTGCCTGAGTGGTTAAGGGCCATGCGCCCCGATGAAGCGGCCAGCCCCCCAGGATTGGTGGCGCTGTTTGAAGAAGAGGCTGAAACAGAAGAGCAAGAGGTTGCTGCGCCCGCCACTGAACTTCCAGACTGGTTGCGTTCGATGCAGCCTGACACCTCAAGTGAGGGTTTGACGCTTGAGGCCCTGGCTGCCGAAGAGGAAGAAACTGAACCCGCGGCCACGCCGACTAGTGAACTACCCGATTGGCTCCGCTCCATGCGGCCGGCTGAACCTGCCTTAGAAGAGACCATAGAAGAGGAAGAAACATCACTTCCGCTTGGCGGGCTGGCGGGAGCGACGGCAGTTGAATTAGCAGCGACGAGGGGAGGCGAAGAGCCAGCTAGCACTGAACCTACGACCGAGGAGTTGTTGGCCGAACTCGCCGCATTGAAGCAAGCGGCATCCGAAGTGGAAATCGAGCCAGCACAGCCTTCAATCACTCTCGCGCATGACTGGTGGGCCCAATCGGCTGAGGATACCGACGAGGAACCGCTTAAGGAGTTGCCAGACCCTTTTTTATCACCACGGGCCCGCGCCGCTGAAAAGGAGAAAGGACGGGCCGCCGCAGTTGCCGAGAAACCGAAGATCGATCCGTCAGCACTGCCTCGAACTGGGCCATTGCGATTAACGCAAACCGGCCCGCTGCCGCAGACCGGGCCGCTGGTTGTGCCAGAACCTGTAGCGGCTTCACCTGAAGTGAAAACCTTGATGGCGCGTGTGTCTAGTGATCGAAAGAATTATTCGGCACGGTTAGATCTGGCGCGTACTTATTGGGCCACCGGCAACCGCGAGGGTGCGTCTAGCGAGTATCTGGAACTCGCCAATGCGGGTGAATATACGAAAGAGGTCATGAGCGATCTGGAGACCATCGTTGAAATTCATGATCTGCCTGACTGGCACCGCATGTTGGGCGATGTTTATATGAAAGCGGGCAAATTGCCCCAGGCGCTGGCGAGCTATCGCAAGGCGCTTAACGAACTATAAGCCATCTCATTCTCGAGGAGAGTTTCTGTGGAACGAACGTTGGTCATTCTTAAACCCGATGCGGTTCAGCGCGGCTTGATTGGTCAGATTACGACGCGGCTGGAGCAGCGCGGCCTGAAACTGGCCGGCATGAAATTCATCCAGATCGATCATGATCTGGCAGCGCAACATTATGCCGTCCACAAGGGCAAGCCTTTCTACGAGGGCTTAATCAAGTACATCACCTCTAGCCCGGTCGTCGTGCAAGTGTGGGAAGGCAAGCGTGTGATCGAGACTGTGCGGCGCACGTGCGGCGCAACCAATCCCATCGACGCTGACTTGGGCACGATTCGCGCTGATTTTGCCGTGGAGATTGGCCGCAATCTGATTCACGCTTCCGATGGAGCGGAGACGGCGGCTTACGAGATTCCCTTGTATTTCAAAGAAGAGGATCTGGTGACCTGGTCGCGCGTGACCGATCAATGGATTATGGAATAATCCCCGTTTGTCGCCTCGTCGTACCCGGCGNNCGCCGGGTACGACGAGGCGACAAACGAAAAAATCTACGTTGATCAAAAGACCCGCTGGGCTTTCGCACTCCATCGGGTCTTTTTGTTGTCTAGCGCCGCCGTCCGAAAATTCGCAGCAGCAGCAGGAACAAATTGATGAAATCGAGATACAACCGCAATGCGCCGCTGATCGCGACGGTTGTCCGCGCTCGCCCGTCGGCCAGGCCCAGCATTGCCATCCGCTTGATGCGCTGCGTATCCCAGGCAATCAGGCCGACGAAGACGATGATGCCGCCGAAGGTGAGCACCAATTCAAGGGTGGAACTGTGCAAGAATAAATTCAACAGCGTTCCCAGCACGAAGCCCACCAGCAGCATCATCAGCAAACTGCCTAGCCGGGTGAGATCACGCTTCGTGACGAAGCCGAAAACGCTCATCAAACCAAAGGTTCCGGCGGTGATGAAGAACGTCAGCGCGATCGAGGCGTCCGTATACACCCAGAAGATGAAGGACATTGTGACGCCGTTCAGCGCGGAATAAGCGACGAACAGCGCCGTCGCCACCGCTGGCGACATCTTGGCGATAGCGGCGCTGAGCGCAATCACCAGCGCGATTTGGCCGATGAACAAGCCGATCGGGAGCCACGGCGTGCGGGTAAAGAGATCGGCCATCAGGCGCGGATTGCTGGCGACGGCCGCCGCGACGAGCGCCGTGATCACCAGGCCGATCGTCATCAGCAGATAGACTTGCGAGAAAACGATTTGAATCTCGCTTTCGTATTGCGCGGCATCAACGGTTTGACTTTGTGGTCGTAGTTGCTGCATGTGAACCTCCTTAGAGTGATTATTGAATCTTCAAAACGACCGGCGCTTCTTTCCACAGCTGCTCGAGCTGGTAATACTTGCGCTGGCTGGCCGAGAAAATGTGAATGATTACATCGCTGTAATCGACCAGAATCCAACCTGATTCGACGATCCCTTCGCGCCGACGCGGTTTGAGATCATACTTTTTCACGGTGTGTTCTTCGATGCCGTCAGCGATGGCTTTCAGCTGCCGCTCGCTGGCGCCGGTGCACATGATGAAGTAATCGACGTAGGGCGAAAGCTGGCGCAGATCGAGCTGCACAATATCTTCACCTTGTTTGTCCTCAATCGCGTCGACAATGCAGTGAGCGAGTTCTAATTCGTCCAGAGGATGCCTCCTGAAAAGATGATGAATTACCTGACGGCGCGCCAATGCGCGCTTAGTGACTGGATTGCTGCAAGTTGTACTCGGCCTGCAAAATGGCCGAGCCGGCGATGATCATGAACAGGGCCGCAGGAACGCCACCAAAACTGTGGCCGGGTGTGCCCAGTTCCAACCCTAGAGCCGGGGCGCCGACGACTAGGCCGGTGCAGATCAGGATCCAACCTAAGCCACTCATTCCTGCAGTTGCCCAGGCTGGGCTGCGGCTTGTCAGCGCTAGATAGCAGGCTAACAGCATCGCTATCGCGCTGATGACCAGTGCCACTACGGCGAAAGTTCGGCCCTCATTGTTGAGCATACCGTAGCGGAACAGCGTCAAGAACACGATGAGATACATCGCCGTGCTGATCAGGCTCAGCACCAACGTCGCCACGAATACCACGCGCTCGCTATCCCGGCGAGATTCATTCATGGTGCGCCTCTCCCAGCTGGCCTTGGGTTAAATCGTAACCGCAGCGGCGTGGAAAGTCAAGACCGACAAGAAAAGAGGCTGTCCTGTATTAGGACAGCCTCCATGGCGTATCACTTACTAAATATTGTTTTACTTGTACAGCAACGCGGCAATCGTCGGATCGTCGATGTTGGTCTTGTCGTACCAATGGAAGCCGGTATCGATGGTCTTGGGTACGCTCTGGCCCTTAGAGGCTTTGAGTGCAGCGTCCACACACTTGTAGCCGATGCCGATCGGGTCCTGGGTAATGGCACCCGCCACAACGCCACTGCGGATAGCATCCAGCAGCTGCTGGCCCGCATCGTAACCGATCTGCACAATCTTGCCGTCCTTGCCCGACTCATGCACGCCGTTCATCACACCCTTCATCGAGCCTTCGTTCGCGCCGAAGTAGCCCTTGAGGTTCGGATGGGCAGCAATCACGGCCTTGGCGATGTCGGTGGACTTGAGCGCGTCGCCAGCGCCGTATTGGACGTCGACAATCGTGATGTTCGGATACTTGGCCTTGATCTGGTTGACGAAACCATCGCGACGATCGATGCCCGTGCGACTGGTCTGATCATGCACCAATACGGCCACTTCACCCGAACCGCCGATCAACGCGGCCATCTTATCGGCAGCCAAACTAGCGGCGGCAATGTTATCCGTCGCGGCGGTCGAGACCGGGATGTCGCTGTCCACGCCGGAGTCAAAGCCGATGATGGGGATACCAGCGGCCTTAGCCTTCTCTAGTAACGGGATAGCCGCCTTGCTGTCTACGGCCGCAAAGCAGATCGCCGCCGGCTTCTTGTCGATGGCGGTCGCGAGCATTTCCATTTGCTTATCGACCATCGCCTCGGTCTCTGGGCCTTCAAAGGTAATATCGACATTGAGGTCCTTGGCCGCATTCTGAGCACCCAGCTTGACGGCTTGCCAGAACGCGTGCTGGAATCCCTTGGAAATCACGGGGATATAGGGTTTGGCACCAGTGGCCGCGGGCGCAGCTGTGGTAGCAGCCGGTGCAGCTGCCGGTGCTGTAGCCGGGGCGACGGCGGGTGTACAGCTGGCGATGAGCGCAGCGATGACCAGCAGGCAAACAACTGGGAACAACTTGTTGGCTTTCATCTTCAGATCTCCTTGAGTATGGTTTTTACGCTCCAATGGAGCATACAGCCTGACGATAGATGTAACGAGTGTCGAAGGAAATGAATGTCGAACGCGTTTAAGTTGATCGAATGGTCGTTGCCTCCTTGTCGCCCATTATTTTCGACGACGGCGGACAATGTCCAGATAGACGGCCAAAATAATGATCCCGCCGGTGACGACCGTCTGCCACTCTTGCGGCACCGACAGAATGCGCAGACCGTTCCCCAGGGTGCTGATGATAAAGGCGCCGATGATCGTCCCCACAATCGAACCTTCGCCCCCGCTCAAGGAAGTGCCCCCAATCACCGCTGCCGCGATAGCGTCCAATTCATAGCCTGCGCCCAAAGCCGGCTGTGCGGAATTGACACGTGACGCGATCAGAATACCTGCCAGACCGGCGAATAGCCCGGTGAGCGTGTATACGGCGATCTTCCAGCGATCAACATTGACGCCAGAGAGGCGCGCTGCTTCCTCGTTGCTGCCTAACGCGAAAGTATAACGACCCAACACGGTTTTACTCAAAACCAGGAAGGCAATAATCGCTGCGATGAACAAGATCAGCACTGCGTTCGGAATCGTAAAACCGGGGATAATCGAACCCAGCACCGACCCCATGGCAATGTTGTTGAAGTCGGGCGCGTCAAGGAAGTAAATGGGCTTCACGCCAGACAGGACCAACGCCAGGCCTTTAGCTATATTCAGCATACCCAAGGTCGCAATGAAGGGCGGGAGTTTTAACTTGGCAATGATCGTTCCATTGGTGAACCCCGCGAGTGCGCCTGTCCCCAAACCGGCGATGACACCGAGCCAGATAGGCATCTGCCAGTTAGTGATGACGACGGCCGTCATCACCGCTGACACGGTCATCACCGTGCCGACGGACAGATCGATACCGCCGCTGATGATGACAAACGTCACACCCAAGGCCAGCACACCGTTGACGGCCGTCGCCAACAGGATGCCGACGACGTTATCGAACCGGGCAAAATAGGGCGAAGCCACAGCGAACACGACGAACATGATGATCAAAGCACCAAACGCCAGTACTTGCTGCATAGCGGCCGAGCGCAGCGGGGAATTTCGTTGGATCGTCTTGGTTTCCATGTTTGGGTATCCCTGGCCTCAGTTTAGGTTGGCGTGAATTCGTCAGTTGCGCTGGGTGGCATACTGCATAATTTGTTCCTGCGTGGCTCCAACGCCGTCAACTTCGCCGGTGATACGGCCTTCGCACATGACGACAATGCGATGACTCATGCGCAGAATCTCGGGCAATTCCGAGGAGATCATGATGATCGACTTGCCCTGCTGCGCCAGATCGTTGAGCAGACGGTAAATCTCGTTCTTCGCACCCACATCGATGCCGCGCGTCGGCTCATCGAAGATCAAGACCGCTGTGTCGGCTGTTAGCCATTTTCCGATAATTACTTTTTGCTGGTTGCCGCCCGACAGATTCTTCACTTGCTGCTGCAGGCTCGGCGTCTTGATCGACAAGGCATCCACATAGTGCTTGGCGGTTGTACGGGTCTTGTTCCGATTCACCCACCCCAGCGTGCCAATGAACTTCCGGAAGGCAGCTAACACCACATTCATCTCAACGTCCATGCTCAGTGTCAAACCATAGCGCTTGCGGTCTTCCGATAGATATGCGATACCATGTCGCACCGCATCATTGGGGCTGTGGATCTCGACTTTCTTACCCTGTACGAAGACTTCGCCGGAATCGACCGGGTCTGCGCCGAAAATTGCGCGGGCTACTTCCGTCCGACCGGCCCCCACCAATCCTGAGAATCCCAGAATCTCGCCGCGCTTCAGGTTGAAACTCACATCTCTAATCACATTGCCACGATTGAGGTGTTTAGCCTCCAGCACAATTTCTTCGCTTGGCTTCTCCGGAACTTCGGGCTTCGCCTCAAAAATCGTGCGGCCCACCATCATGCTGATGATCTTGTCGATGGTGACGTCTTTCGTCTGCACCGTATCGATATAGCGCCCATCGCGCATCACGGTGATTCGGTCGGATATCTGCTTAAGTTCTTCCAGGCGGTGTGAGATGTGAACGACACCGACACCCTTTTCGCGCAGCTGTCGGATGATGCGGAACAGGTCCTCGATCTCGGTTTCCGTCAGGGCCGCCGTTGGCTCGTCCAT
>PMCF01000025.1 GCA_003154115.1 Anaerolineae bacterium | reverse complement strand
ACTGGGTAGCACTCTTAGAAAATGCGCGTGCTAATCAAGGCTATCTAGTAGATTTTCTGCCATTGCGCAAACGCGATTTGAGTGGTCCACCGACATCACTACCTGCCGATGCGGAAAACTTTGTTGTAAATAGCCGAGCGGTTGTAGATGCTTTGCGGGCTCAAGGCCCTCTATCCGATGCAGAGCACCTCGCTACGCTGAAGGATTGGGACAAGAGGGTCTCTACCTTTCAGGCCAGGTTATACCACGAGAAAGCGCGCCTCTATATTGTGACAGAGGCATCTTGGAGATCCTTGCTAACGCCAACATTCTTGCTATAACGTGCCAACATTTCCACGTGAAAATCGAGCAATTGGAACTTGATGCTATTCGCGCCGCGCTTCTCTACGAAGATAATGTACAAGCGGCAGATGGCTGGTTAAGTGATCTGATTGGCAGAATTCGAGATGGGATAGATCGAGGTACCTATACAGTTATTCCAACACCACCTAGCAGAGCAAACGATCCAGAAGAATCGATGAGAGACCATCCGTATGTAGGCTGTGTTCGTTCATTGTTCCTTTTTGAGCCACAGGAAGGTGACGCTATATGGGTTGACGATCGGTTCGTCAATGGCTATTACCACCGAGATGGCATTCCCATCATTGGTATCAATGAAATACTGAAAGCGCTTGTTAATGCCTCAGCTTTGTCTACCAACGAGTACTATGAAATACTATCCAGGCAACGAGCGGCTAACATACGTTTTATTCCAATCGAGACCGGCGAGATTCTCTTCTACCTACAACACGCTAGAATTGAAGGTGACGCCGTTGTAGAAACGCGCCATTTAAGTGTCTTAAGGCGCTATGTCGCAACATGTTTATTGCATGGCGGCTGGCTTCAACGTCCTACTTCCGAGAGAGGTGTCCCCAATCAAGAGGGCGAAACTGCGTTCGTGCTCGGGCTAAGTCATGCAATTGACAACGCGCTGGTAGAAATATGGAATACTGAAGAGGACACGAGAGTTTGCGAGGCTCGGAGCAACTGGATTATATCGAACCTATTCTTGGATCATCTGGGCTTGCTCACCCTGACATCATTACAGCGGCCCGACCAAGACGATCGGTATGTTGTCGGCGTCAGCCTTGCTGGACTGATATCGCGTGCACTTCTCTTACAATCCGACAAAGATAGACAATCTTCATCTCCGCGGAAGCGATACTTGGATTGGTTGTATGTGCGAGTTCTACACAACCGCATTGTATCTGATCCCCTCCTTCCCGCCACAATTGCGGACTTCCTAAAGAAATCAATGTCCGAGAGCAGGGAAGAGCTGAGACCCAGTGGACACGAGTGGATCACATTAGGCCTGATCCAAGAATTCTTTGAAGACTTGCCACAGCCAATTAGGGAGGAAATCGGCCGTGACTCTGGCTTCATGGCAAGTATCGGCTTTAGGTCCACGCTCGATGTTGCTGGGGTTCGCTTTGATCCGGGTGTCTACTGGCGTGCGGCAGCTGACGCAATCAACGGGAGAGAAACGTCAATTAGGGCCATCAAGCCAAAAACGATTATTACCTTTGAGCCTCAGCACAGCATTGACGAACAGATTGCATTTTGTTTCGAGCACCCCGTCACTGGTCAGAAAGTGCCTGTTGGAGGTATAGATTACCAACTCCTACTAGAGTCCCCGGCAGAACAGGAAAAGTTTCTTCTCCAAAATCGCGCTTGGTTCGATTGTCCTAAAGAGATCCTAGAGCAGGCAATTGCTGAAATCATTTCGACCGAAGATCCTGCCCAGCGAGTCGAAAAAGTTACCGCATGGCGACGTTCAAGCGCTGCTGTTTACTATGAAGACTTGGACTTGCAAATTAGAAATGATAATCATTTCGATCCTGACTGGCTTATCCCCCCAAGTGCTCCAGGGTTGCTGCGACATTTCCGGTTGACGATCGAATCCTCACCTGATTCAAGTTCTCGGGATGCTTTGGCTACTGCTACTGAGGCGCTTATTCAACAGGAAGGCCTACAAATCGCAATAGAGCGTCTTGCTAGGTTGCCCGTGCCACTGCCCCAACCCATATTCGATGCCGCTGCTTTGTTGCACCCGAACGAGATTCACACTATCGTCCGGAATCTAGTTCGGCAACCGGGCTCGTCTCTTTCTCAGATACATTGTGTGCACTTGCTCTCTCAACTCGGAAACAAGAGGCTTATTTATCGACGCCTCGCACGACGAATAATTGCCCGACTCTCAAGTGCCGAAGGGATTGGAGAATTCGAAGCCTTTTCGACCATTCTGCGGTGGGTGAATGCGAGGTTTCACTACTGGCCAGATGTGCAAACTTGGCCCGCTCACGTCCGACTTGCTATGGTGTGGGCTCATAGTCATCAGCTGTTTGCCATCTTCTCATCGGCTGGGGCTCCCATTGCCTGGATGATTAAAACATTTAGCCAACTGGGGAACGCCATAGTATCTGAAGTATTCGGGCGTGATCTGACCTGTTGGTTCGATATCGCTCACCCTAGGCGAGTCGGGCGGGCGCCTTTTGTTCTGACCGGATTGGTCTATGCTATTGGCGAGGACAGTGTGCTGACAGGTGATGAGCAACTGCGTCAACTCTTTGATGCGTTAGCTTTTCATTACATCGATGGCAGAAAGTTGCCAGATCTGTTCTTACTACAAGACGTAACGAGAGCGACGAATTCCCTTGGTTCGTTCTTAGGAGGAGATCGTGCTGAAGCACTGTCCAAACTACTGACAGCTGATGATGCAAGCAGCTTTACTCGACAATCCCTCAAAACCATTGTTGAAGGGGCAGTTGACACCTTAGAGCAAGCGAATACAGATCTCTTGGCTTGGGCAACAATATATGCAGTTCTCGGCGATTTTGCTCCGAACGAAGACTTAACTGATCGACTCCGATCTATAATTTCGCAAACTAAATTTGCCGATCTGTTCGTTGAAAATTGGCACTTGGGCAACTTGGCGTTGCAAGCAGCCGCTTCACAAATCTATTACTCGGGAGACGATGTTCTTTATCAATACCTAACAAGTGAGCTAATAAGGATCGCAAAACTGATAGCTGCACACGAAGCTACTTCTACAGGCGCAATTGACGAAGATAATCCAACGCTTGCGGAAACAGAAGGTTTTTTATTTGAGGCAGCCCTCAAAATCTCGTTAGCCAACTCTGTGCCCGCTAACGCGCCCGCTTTTTTTTGCGAAATCGTCACAAAAATGGTGGATGATTGGCCAAATCTGGGATCTACTGCGATGATAGTTGTCCAGCAACTATATGAAAGATTGCCTATACTTCAAGCTAAACAATTTTCCGTGTTGCTTGTACGGCTACGCGCACTGAATGCACACGCCCTATCTCGATAAGCCAATGCGCGGCCAAGGCTTGATGCAGACCATCGTGCGCGTCAATCGCGTCTTCAAAGACAAGCTCGGCGGCCTAGTGGTCAATTATCTGAGGCCGCCGCACGCACTCGCCAGGAGTTCTTTGAGCAAGTGCCGCAAGTCATCGATCTCATCCGCGATCGCCTGGTTGAGTTACAGTCGCAGCAGGTGGATTACCGCAACCTGGTCCCCACCTATCACCTGATGCGCAACCCGCAGGAGTATCGGCACAATACGCTGAATGCGGTTGTGGCGCGGCAGTTGAGCCAGCGAGGGGTGAGTCTGCATCCCGGCGAATCCATCCGCTACGTGATCACCGACGCGCAAGCGCGTGATCCTCACGCTCGTGCTCGGCCAGTCGATTTCATGGATTCCTCTTGCGGCTATGATGTCGAAAAGTACGCCGAGCTACTGCTGCGCGCGATGGCCACGATTTTGCAGCCGGCCGGTTTAGATCAAGTACAGATCGAACAGAGACTCACTCAACCTCAAGCCCAACCACTGGTCTGGCAAATCCCACTGGACTGGTTCACTCCTATCCACCGGCGCGACTTTGCCAAAGCTGGCTGAGCAACGACAAGCCAGGCCCCCGATCGAGATGGCCCGGACTGATGCCAGGCATGAACTCGATGCAAGCGTTGTCCCAGGCAGAATGTTCCTCGGATGGCAGACAGCGGTTGATCGGCGGTGAGCGTCGCACACCACATTAACTTCGATCGGCTCACGCATCACAAGATTCAGTATAATTTCAGCAGCGAGAGATTTCCGATCGAGTTGAGTAAGCCGGCGGGTGAGCGTCTGCGCGTGCCTCGCTATGAGCAGGGAGAGAGATGATGACTGAACATGTGGACGTCTTGATCGTCGGGGCAGGCCTATCGGGGATTGGCACAGCGTATTATCTTCAGACTCGTTGTCCCAAAAAGCGCTACGCCATCCTTGAGGGACGCGACACTATCGGCGGCACATGGGATCTGTTCCGCTATCCCGGCGTGCGCTCAGATTCCGATATGTACACGTTGGGCTACTCGTTTCGGCCCTGGCACGATCCAAAAGCCATCGCGGACGGACCCTCAATCTTAGCCTACATCAAAGAGACCGCGCAGGTGTATGGCATCGATCGGCACATCCGCTTCAATCATCGTGTGCGGCGAGCCGAATGGTCATCTGCCGAGGCGCGCTGGACGGTCGAGGTTGAGCGCGGTCCCGATCGCGAGCTGGTGCGCCTGACCTGCTCATTTCTCTACATGTGTAGCGGCTATTACGACTACGATCACGGCTATACGCCTGAATGGCCTGGCATTGAGCAATTCGCCGGACAGATCGTTCATCCCCAGCACTGGCCGCCGGATCTGGATTACACGGCCAAGCGCGTGATCGTCATCGGCAGCGGGGCTACCGCCGTGACGCTCGCGCCCGCGCTGGCGAAACAAGCCGCCCATGTGACGCTGCTTCAGCGCTCACCCACTTACGTCGTAACGCAACCTGCCGAGGACGCCATCGCCAACCGGCTGCGCCGCCATCTGCCGCCCGGTCTGGCCTACAGCCTGATCCGCTGGAAAAATGTACTGATCAGCATGGCCTATTACAACCTGATGCGCTGGCAGCCCACGCGCATGAAGCAGAACTTGATCAATCTGGTGCGGGCGCAACTCGGCCCGGCCTATGATGTGGACACGCACTTCACGCCTCGCTATAACCCGTGGGATCAGCGCCTGTGCCTGGTGCCCGATGGTGATCTGTTTGCGGCCATCAAGGCGGGCACGGTATCGATGGTGACGGACCACATCGACACCTTCACGCCGACGGGTATCCGCCTGTGCTCCGGCGCGGAGTTGGACGCCGACATCATTGTGACCGCGACCGGTCTCGTGATGAAGTTGATGGGCGGCATGCAGTTAGCGGTAGACGGTCGCCCGATTGATCCCGCGCAGACCATGAGTTACAAAGGGCTGATGTTCAGCGACATCCCCAATCTGGCCGCCGCGATTGGCTACACCAACGCCTCATGGACGCTCAAATGCGAACTGGTTTCGCGCTACGTCTGTCGGCTGCTCAAATACATGGATCAGCGGGGCTATGTGCAATGCACCCCGCGCCAAACGGATCCGACCATCGCGGCAGAGCCCATCTTAAGCTTCACCTCAGGTTACGTGCAGCGCGCGCTGTCGTCCCTGCCGAGCCAGGGGTCAAAACGCCCGTGGAAGCTGTACCA
>PMCF01000213.1 GCA_003154115.1 Anaerolineae bacterium | reverse complement strand
TCAAGACGATCTTGCGTCGGCTCAAGCCACGCACGTTTCCAGATTTGATTGAGGCACTCAAACAAGCCTTGCTGGCAATTACACCGCAAGATGTTGAAGGATGGTTTGCTCATTGCGGTTATGCCATCAACTGATTAGGAATCTGCTCTAGGCCAAGGCAAAGTTCGGACGGACGACCAGTAAGAATGAGCCGCGGCCTTATGACTCCACACAGCAATCACAGTCGGCCCAGTTCACGCCAAGTCTGGACATCTTCAGCTAGATCATTCTCGTCGTAATGGGGCGGAAGGCGACGTGAGGCTAGCACTTGGCGAAACTTCCACCGGGACATCCCGGCCAACTCACGAATGGTATAATCTCGATCAGCCAATTCCAAGTGACTACCGTTCATGACCTTCAATCCACAAAATCCGCTAGTCGTCCAATCTGATAAAACCGTCCTGCTCGAAACGCAAAACGATCTGTACGAAGAGGCGCGCGACGTCTTAGCCCGTTTTGCCGAGCTGGAAAAAAGCCCGGAATATCTGCACACCTACCGCATCACGCCGTTGTCGCTGTGGAATGCGGCCGCGGCCGGCTTGCAGGCCGATGAAGTGCTGCGCGCCCTCGATCAATTCTCCAAGTACGACGTGCCGCCCAACGTTCGCACGGATGTCGTGGAGCAAGTCTCCCGCTACGGGCGCATCCGCCTGACGCGTCACAACGGCGATCTGCTGATCGCGTCTGAGGATCGCGCGCTCATCGCCGAGATCGCGCGGCACAAAACGATCGTGCCGTTGATCAAATCTCAACCCGACGATCGATCCTTGATCGCCGATCTGATTCATCGTGGGCGCTTGAAACAAGCGCTGGTTGCCATCGGCTATCCCGCGCAGGACGAGGCCGGTTACACCGAAGGCCGTGCGCTGCCCTTTGAACTGCGCAATCCCACATCGGGCAACGAGCCGTTTAGTTTGCGCCACTATCAACGCGAAGCCGGCGAGGTGTTTTACGCGAGTGGCACAGCCAGCGGCGGCAGTGGCGTCATCGTGTTGCCGTGCGGCGCGGGCAAGACCGTTGTCGGTATGGCGGCGATGGCGGCGCTGCAAACGGCCACGCTGATCTTGTGTCCGTCCACCGTCGCCGTGCGCCAGTGGATCAGCGAGCTGCTCGATAAGACCACGCTCACGGCCGATCAAATCGGCGAATATTCCGGTCTCGAAAAACAGGTGCGTCCGGTGACGATCTGCACGTATCAAATCATCACCTATCGCCCGCGCAAGACCGGCGGCTTTCCGCACTTCAAGTTATTCGATCAGGAAGAGTGGGGCCTGATCATTTATGATGAAGTCCACCTGCTGCCCGCGCCCGTGTTTCGCGTCACCGCCGAGTTGCAAGCGCGGCGACGCCTGGGCTTAACGGCCACCCTCGTGCGCGAGGACGGCCACGAGAAAGATGTCTTCTCGTTGATCGGCCCCAAGAAGTATGACGTGCCGTGGAAGGTGCTGGAAAAACAGGGCTGGATCGCTACGGCGGAATGCCACGAGATTCGCCTGAACCTGCCCGACGATCTGCGCATGGAATATGCGCTGACCGACGACACACAGAAGTATCGCTTCGCCGCCGAAAATCCGGTGAAGCTGCGCGTGCTCGATCAGTTGTTGGCGAAGCACCACGAGGACAACGTCTTGATCATCGGCCAGTACCTCGATCAACTGGAAAAGATCGCAGCGCACGTGCAGGCCCCAATCATCACCGGCGAGACGAAGGTGGCCGATCGGGAGAAGCTGTTCGCGCAGTTTCGCGCGGGCGAGATCACCACACTCGTCGTCTCAAAAGTCGCCAATTTCGCCATCGATCTGCCCGATGCCAACGTGGCGATTCAAGTGTCGGGCACGTTCGGTTCGCGGCAGGAAGAGGCGCAGCGGCTGGGCCGGATTATGCGCCCCAAGCGCAACGGCCTGCTGGCGCACTTCTACTCGCTGGTTACGCGTGACACGCGCGATCAGGATTTTGCGGCCAATCGGCAGTTGTTTCTCACCGAACAGGGCTATCAATACGACATCATTTACGAAAACGAAGTGGCCGATTTCCAGCCCGCCACGCTGGCGGCTGAAGCGCTGCATCTGCGGCCACGGCATCTACCGGCGCCCTCAGCATGACCACCCTCGATCAACTCACTGAAGAGATTGTCGCGCGTTATGCCTCGCCACAGGCGCTGGCGCGCGGCCGTGTCTTGTATCGCGCTGGCGAAGTGCAGGAACGCCGGCGGCTGGCGGATGGCTCGCTGGAAGCGCTCGTGTGGGACGGGAATCGGGAATACATACCTCGAGTGAAGATGGAAAACAGTCGCCTCATGGTTGGCTGTGAATGCAAGGAGAGTCGCCGCGCCGTGTGTGCGCACACCGTCGCACTGCTGCTGGCCTGGGTTCACCAACCGGCTTCCTTTGAGCGCCACGGCGCACCACGCAGCCCTGCTGCCGCCGATCTGCGCAGCGCCACCGTTGTGTTGCCTATGGATGGCCAAGTCGAGATCGCACAAATGCTGGGGCAGCTGTCCGTGCCGCAACTGCGCGATCTGGCCAAACGCCATAACCTGACCATCGACGGCACGACAAGCGACGCCTTTGTCCAGCCGCTGGCGCAGGTCTTGGCGCAGTACGATACCGTCGCGCGCGTGTGGCGCGCGTTATCGCGACCCGCGCAAAAATTGCTGGGCGCGCTGCCGTTACTGCGCGTCAGAGATCTGGTCAATCCGCAGCAGGCAAAATCGGCCTTGCAAATGCTCGACAGCAAAGCCGCCGCCAACTTCGACGCACTATTGCGCGAACTGAGCAGCGCGGGCCTGGTTTTTACGCTCCAGCCACAATCAATCAGCGTGCCCGCGCTGCTGGGTTACAACTTGCCGTCCGACACCGATTTTGCTCCGTCGCCCGATGATTACGCCCGGCTCAAGCCGCAGGCGGCCGCGCCCGCGCCGCTCGATTTTGTGTCGCTGGCGACCCGGCTGGCGCTGGTGATCAAAGCCAACCCCGATCGCTACACGGCGCGACCACAGCCCGCCGTACACCCCATCGAGCAGCAAGTCACCACGTTCACCGGCTGGCCGCATTATCCGGCGGAACTGGAAGCCCTGAAATATGATCGGCAGGGAATCGATCAGATCTATGCTAAGTCGTTTGGAGTGCCGCCCGCGCCCTCGCCGGTCAGCGATGAGGCGCGCGATGAATTAGCCCGCGCGGTCGGAGTCACACCCGATCGGCTGGACTTTGCCCTGCGGCTGCTGATCGCGTTGGGCAGCGTTACGGCTGCGCCTGGGCAACCACTTGGCATCGTCGAGCAGCCCTTCAATGATTGGCTGGCGCAGCCATTGCTAGATCGCGCCTTAACCTTGTTTGCCGCTTACGCCAATCTCAACACATGGACCGAACTCGATCGCCTGTCGGAATTGCATCATCCCGCGCCGCATTTGCGACACGCCGGCAACGTGGCCTATGGGCAAACTTACGCCAGCACTCTGGGCAGCCTGTCGGTGGCGCGCGGTTTTCTGATGCTGATGCTGCGCCGGGCGTCGCCCAATCGCTGGATCGATCTGGAAGCGTTTGTGGAACGCGCGCGCGCGTTTCATATCAACCTCAATGTGTGGCCGCTGGTGCAAGGCGTCTATCTCGATCTGAACGGGCGGCAGCCCAACATCGCCAACGCCAAAGACTGGCAGGATGTGTACGGTTCCTTTCTCGAAACTGTCCTGACTGGCCCGTTGTGGTGGCAAGGCGTGGTCGAGTTAGCCACGCGGCTCGATCGGGTGGCGGCCTTTCGCCTGACCGAGTTCGGCGCGCGCCTGTTCGGCCAGAATCTGGATTACGCCCCGCCGCGCAACGACGACAATCACGGGCGAAAGGCCACCACCTTCTTGCCCAATGGCGATCTGGCCCTGCATATCGAAACCGCCTCAAGCGATCTCTTGAGCCTGCTGACGCAGGTGTGCGAAGCGCGCAGCGATCCGGCGGGCCAGTTGATCTATCGGCTGTCACCAGCCGGCGTTTCGCGTATGTTCGAGTCAGGCTGGGATGAGGCGAAACTCATCGGCGCGGTGCAAAAATCGATCGGCCAACCGCTGCCCGATAGTTGGCGCGAGTCGATCACGCAATGGTGGGCCAACTACGGTACGCTGCACCTGTACGCCGATGTAGCCGTGATCGAGTTGGCCGACGATTACGCGTTGACTGAACTGCTGGCGGGTACGTCGTTGGCGAAGCATTTGCTCTATCGCTTCAGCCCGCGCCTCATCGCCGTCCGCGCCGAGGGGGTAGATGAATTGCGAAATGATTTCGTTAGAAAAGGCTATACGCCGAAGATAATGAACAATGAACAATGACAAATGAAAAATAACCAATCGACCAATGTACTGATTTACCAATCAACCGATCACCAATCTACCCCTTACCAATTGTCCCATGCCCGATGATTTGAAATCCATCCTCGAACGGTACAGCAACGTCGTGATCACCATGCTGGCGGCGTATCAGCGCGTCGCGCCCAAAGGCAAGAAGTCCAAAGCGCTGATGATCGAATCATTGGTGCACGTATTAAGCGAACGCCCGACGATCGAGCAGGCGGTGGCGACACTGTCGAAAGGCGAACGCGCCGCGCTGGACGCGATTCTGCGGCGCGAAGGCCGCGCGTCCGTGGCGCAGATTCGCGGCGATCTGCTGCGTTTGCAGTTGATCGATCGCGCATACGAGATTACGTTCGGAAAATACACGCTCAAGCCGCCAACGCCGCGCAACCCGCAGTCGCGCCGCCTGGAAGACTTGCTGGCTAGCCTCACCCTGCGCGGCCTGGTCTTCAGTGTGGAGGATGCGCCCGCCAACGGGCGCACCACGCCGGATACCATGGCGAAAATCGAACTGGATCAAGAGTTGATCAACGTCTTCATCCCGGACATGATCCGCCTGCATCTGCCTGCGCCCGCACTGTTGCCCGAATTGGCCGCACCACAAGCGACCGACGTGAAAACCGTGCAAGATAGCTCGGCGCGCGCCTTTCAACGCGATCTGTATTTGTATTGGAGTTTTGTGCGCAGCCGTCCCGTGACGCTGACGGCCAAAGGTGAAGTGCAAAAACGCACGCTGGTCGAGATCAACGACGCCCTGTTGGTTCACGACGAGATTCCGAAAGGCGTAGGCGAACTACAACTGCCGCGGTTGCGCTTTATACGCGGCCTGCTACAAGCGCTGAACTTACTGACAGTCGCAACCTACCAAAAGGTGCAAGCGAATGAGCACGACGACTTCTTCAGCCTCACGCCGGCCGAACGCGTGCAGCGTGTCTACACGCAGTGGTTGAACGGCGACTTCTTCAACGAACTGCTGTTTTTGCCGCGCGGGTTGCAACCTACCCAGCCGCCGCTGCTGCCTGCGCCGCCGCAGATCGCCAAAGCGCGCCGCAGCGTCATCGAGTATCTGCGCCAGCTCAAGCCGATCGAGTGGGTGACGTTCGATCAGTTGATCGATCAACTGGCTGAATACGATCGCGAGTTTCTGTTGCCGCGCGTCACGAGTCGATCGGCATATTACGGCTACGCGCCGCCGCATCCGTACAGCAGTTACAATGCGGTTGGTTGGTCGTTTCCCGGCGTTTACGATGCGAAGCAGGGCTGGCAGACCGTGGAAACGCCCTTCATTCGCGGCCTGATTAGCGGCTCGCTGCACTGGCAGGGGTTGATCGATCTAGGTTGGTCCGCAGAACGATCGGGAGAGCCGACGGCTTTCCGCCTGACAGCGCTGGGCGCGTGGCTGTTGGGACTTGGCCCGCAGCCGGAGATTCGCGCCGAGGGCGGCCGCGTGATCGTGCAGCCCAACCTGCACATCGTCGCGCTCGATCCCGTCAACGATGCGACCCTCGTCACGCTCGATCGCTTTGCGGAACGACTCAGCGCCGAACGCGCCGTCGAATATCAACTTACGCGCGCCTCGGTGTATCGCGGCCAACAGCAAGGCTGGGAGGTACCGCGCATCAAAGAGTTTTTGCGGCAGCAGACCAACGCGGACTTGCCCGGCAATGTGGCGCGCACGCTGGAGGAATGGCAGACGCTGCACGAGCGGATCGTCATCCGACCGCATGTCGCGCTGGCGCACGGCTCGCCCGCCGCACTGGACACGCTGTTGACGGACGCCAGGAGCGCCGCGTTAATCGTCGAGCGGCCGCAGCCCGATGTCGCGCTGGCGCAGGCGCAGAAAGCCCTCACGCCGCTGACGCACGCGCTGCATCGACACGGCGTGCTGCCGCTGATCACGCACCAACCAAGCGTGCCGCCCAACTCGATCACGGTTGACGAAGAAGGCACGATCGAGTTGGCGACGCGCGTGCCCAGCCTGTATTTACACGGGCATTTGGCGGCCATCGCCAATCCGATTGACGATCTACACTATCAGATCACTGCGGAGACGATCGAGCGCGCCACGCGCAGCGGCCTCACTGCGCCGCAGATCATCGAACGGTTGACGACCGTTCATCGCGGTCCCGTGCCTGCGCGGCTGGTGCGGCGTATCCGGGCGTGGGCTAAATACTATGGCGACGCGGCCATCGAAGGGTTAACTCTGCTGCAAGTGCGCGACGAAAACACGCTCAACGAACTGTTGGCCGATTCCGAGCTGGCCGCGCTGATCAAACCATTTTCGCCCGCCAAAACCAAGGCGCTGGCGCGGGTGCGTGAGAAAGACCTGGACACGCTGCGCGCTTTGCTCAGTGAACGCGGCATCGATCTAACGGACAAACTCAAATGACCTCGAAACCATTCATCACCGCGCAATCGCCACTGGCCGAGACACTGGCCGGTTTGAACAACGATGACCTGAAGCCGCGCGCGCAGATCTGCACCAGGAACGCTCCGACCCGCAAGAGCGACCTCATCGAAGTGATTGTCACCTCCCTGAACACGCCGGAGACACTACACCGCTTGTGGTCACAACTCGATGAGCTGTCGCGCCAGACGATAGCGGCCGCCATCGAGCATGGCGGCGAGTTGAACGAAGATGCGTTTCGCGCGCAATATCGCGCCTTGCCGTGGGACGCGCAGAAGAAGAAAGATTCACTGTGGAGCTATTCGTATCGGCGGGAGTATTTACCGATCGATGTGTTCATGTATCAGGGTCGCATTCCGCCCGATGTGATTCCGTTGCTGAAGCCGCTGGCGCCGCAACTGACACCCTATGCGGTTGAAGCGCTGGCTGAATTGCCCGCCGCAGAAGTCGAAGAGCTGTATATCGCCGAGACTGAAGACTCGGCTGTGCACGACTGGACGACGACCTTAGGTTTCATTGCCGAAGGCAAGGCGGCGGTGACCCCCGCCAATGAACGACCGACCTCGGCGGCGGTGCTAAAACTGAGCGAGCGACTGTTGCATGGAGAATATTTGCCCGGTGAGAATAACACGCCCTCGCCGGAACCGATTCGCGCTTACGGCTGGCTGATGCTGGCGCAGGCCGTGCGCTGCGCTAAGCCGATCGGCAGCAAGTTGGAACTCACACCCAAAGGCCGCAAGGCACTGGCTGCGCCGGGGGTGGAACAACTGCGCGAGGTGTATCACGACTGGGCGGAGAGTAATCAGGCCGACGAACTGATTCGGATCACTGGCTTGAAAGGTCAGAAGGGCAAAGGCGCGCGGCTGACGAGGCCCTCGGATCGCAAACAGCCGATCGTGGAAGCGTTGTGCAACTGCCCGCCCGGCAAGTGGATCGAGGTCGAAGACTTCCTGCGCGCGATCCGCGCGTGGCGGCTCAACTTCGAAATCGAATCGTCCAATTATCGTGGGCCGGGCAAACTCTACGTGGGCAGTTCGTGGGAATATGGCTATCTGAGCGGCTTCGGGCATGAACCCGCCTGGCGAGCAGCGCAGGCGCAATATGTGCTCGTCTGCCTGTGGGAATATCTGGCGACTTTGGGCGCGCTGGATCTGGCGTACACTTTCCCAGATGACGCTGAATTTCAACTGGGTTCTCTCGGCGGAGTCGGCGATGAATCGTATTTCAGTCGCTACATCGGCTTGCGCTATTTTCGTCTCAATGCTTTAGGCGCTTATCTATTGAATCTAAGTGACGACTACGCTGGCCCGGCGCGCGTTGATTCTCGACCGGTCTTTATGGTGCTGCCCAATTGCGAGGTGGCGATCACGCAGCGTGAAGAGTTTACCCCGAACGTCCGCGCGGTCTTGGAGCGACTGGCCGAGCCGGTAAGTGAGGGCGTGTATCGCTTGCAGCGCGATCGGATTCTTACAGCGATCGAAACCGGTCTGACCACGGAAGCCATGACCGAATTTCTGGCGGATAAGAGCGCTCAGCCACTCCCCAAGACGGTCGCAGTTTTCCTCGACGATATTCGTCGCAACAGCCGTGCGCTCAAAGAAAGTGGCACCGCCGTGTTGTTCACTGTTGCGGATGCGACGTTAGCCCACCTCATCGCTAATGATCGCACGTTGAGCGGACTGTGCTCAATCACCGACGAGACCACCCTGGTCGTGCCTGCAGAGAAAGAAGCGGTGTTTCGGCGGCGCGTGAAGCAGCTAGGCTACGGCATCCGGCACTAAGCGTTTGTCCTAAAATTACTTGACTATTTCTTGTGCGCCGCTGAGTGCGGCTCAATGGTGTAATTCGGCACGGTTCAATCCTGAACCGAAATACCTTTACAATTGAATAGCGCGACAGGTAGCCGCTGAGCGGGTAAGAAGTTGAACCGAGGTGGCAGCAAATCTGATCCTGATGAGCGTCAGCGCTGAGGCATAAAGGGCCAAATGTGATCCCATCCAGGTTCAGAGATGAAGCACGAGAGGATCAGGGGTGAGGCGTGAGGGGTCAAATGTTCGGGACTTCATTTTCAGCCTCCTCGTTTCACGGGGTAGAGTACCGCCTTGGATTGAACAAGCCGAACTGCGAATGACTATGCCCGCGCAGAACTAATAGGCGTTATGATCTTCGTGACGCATAGTGCTACAATAGCAACATCTTGTTTCTGCGAGGGTAATCATGTCCACAGAACCCTCAGATGGTTCCTCCGAGAAATCCTCAACCACCTCGATTAGTGGTGGCGTGAATGTCGATGCCCAACGTGACGTCAATATTAGCGGCGATGTTGTTGGGCGCGACAAGATCGAAGACAAGTCGATCAAAGTTGATGACATTATTGGCGCGACCGCGGTTGCAATCGGCCATGGCGCGAGCACATCTATCACCAATATTTACGAGGCGCTGGCTCCGGTCATCACCGCATTACACCAACTCCCTTCGCCTCCCCGCGACTTCACGGGACGCGAAGCTGAATTAGCGAAACTCGCCTCAGCGCTTAGTGAAGGCAAAACGAGCATCGTCGTTTTGCAGGGATTGGGTGGTTCAGGCAAGACAACGCTGGCCTTGAAACTGGCTGAGGAATACTTCAAACGGGCATAAATTGCGC
>PMCF01000233.1 GCA_003154115.1 Anaerolineae bacterium | reverse complement strand
ATCTTAGGCATCTTCACAACCTTTGTAGAGTTCAACGACTTTGCGAGTGCGGGGCGCGGCTGGAGGAAAGCCGCGCCCCATTCCCCACCCACCGGCCGACAATCCCGGCAACAGGCCGCCCCAGACCAATAACCGGAATCGTCGAGCCGTCAACATGCTAAGAAGCCGTCAAAGAACAACTNNCTCCAGGCTGGATGGTTACATCCAGCCCCCATCGCCGGATTGCAAATCCGGCGGGAGCGTCGAAAGTGCGGACTTATTTCTTGGCAAGCCCTAAACCCCCAGCGGATAATTGAATAAGTGCGGTGAGGTGGACGTGCGCCCACCTCACGATTGGCCTATATTTTCAGGCTATTTGAACAACGCATTCACTTGATCGTTCGCCGCTTTCAGGGCTGTCGCGGCGTCAGACTTCCCCAACATGATGCTATCCATCGTGGGCTTCATGATATTATCCACTTCAGAGGCGTGATCGGCGATCGGGAAGAGGAAGGTCCCGTTGGGATCCGTTGCCTCTTGGGTAAAGGCCGTTACGTCCAGACCGGCCGCCTTGTGATTCGCCAGAGACTTATCCACGCCGGATTGGATGGCCGGGAAGACCACGCCCGTGTCACCGACGATGTTTTCGCATTCCGCCGAGGCCGCGAACTTCATCCATTCCCAGGCTTCCTTGGGGTGCTGCGTGCCTACCCAGATCGAGTCGGCGAGACCGTTGAACATACTCTTGCGGCCGGCCGGGCCGACCGGCAAGAGTCCAAACCCGACCGGGAACTTGGAGTTCTGGACGAAGTTATTGATGTTCCAGGAACCTTCTGTGACCATGGCTCCCTTGCCACTTTGGAAGAGCGTGGCGGCGCCCAGGCTGGATTGATCTTCTTGTTTCTCGGCATAGCCCTTCTTGATCAGGCCGGCATACCAGTCCATTGTCTCGGCCAACTTGGGATTATCGTAGTAGTATTTTGTCGCCCAGGGGCCGTCGTTGACCTTCCAGCCATTGCTGACAGCATACGAGCTCCACTGGGTTTGACCGACACCAGAGCCGCCTCCCTCGTGGAGGAAGCCGTATTGGACGACATTGTTCTTGTCGAAGGCTGGATCAAGGCCGTTTTTGCCATTCTTGTCGAGTGTCAATTTGGCGATGGTCTGCTCAAAAGTGCCGCCATCCTTGGGATTCCACGTCCAATCCTTCATGACCGCCGGATCGACGCCTGCCTTCTTGAACATGTCCGCGTTGTAGAACACGGCGATCGTGTCCCAGTCCTTTGGCAAGCCGTAGCGCTTGCCGTCTTTCACCCACAGATCAGCCAGGCCCTTAAGGTAAATGCTGGTGTCAACCTTGTCCTGGTCGATCAAAGGCTGAATATCCACCAGTTGGCCCTTATTGGCGAACTCGGGATACTTCGCCAGATGGTCAGTAAAGACGTCGGGGGCATTGCCGCTGACAAAGCCGGTCTGAATGCTGGTCCAGTAATCATCCCAGCCCGACTGTTCAATCTTAACGTTGATGTTCGGGTTCTTGGCGGTGAAGGCCTTGGCGCACGATTCGTACGCGGGCTGCTGGGCCGAATCCCACAAGCCATAACGAATCGTGACGGCTTCGGCGCTGGGCTGGGCCGGCGCAGTCGTCGGTTGAGCAGCAACGGGCGCGCTGGTTGGTTTAGCGGCGACGGGCGCAGTCGTGGGTGCAGCCGCCGGTGTGCAGGCGCTCAACAACACGCCCATCACAACGAGTAACGTAGCAACAACGGATAAATGTTTCTTAACGTTCATTGGATCTCTTCTCCTCATAGCATGGATTTGAATTGAATGGTATGGACAGCGGGTCGATGGCTGGTATGACAGCCTGATTTCTCGGAAGCGTTAGACACTCGATCGGTTTTTACCTCCTTATTTGAAGCCGGTAAACTGAATGTTATTTACCACCCGGCGGCCGACCACCATGAACAGGATCAGCGTCGGCAACATACTGATGATGGTGGCGGCCATCAGTCCTGTCCAGTCTGGCGCACCTTGCGGTGTTTGCGAACGGAATACGGCCAGCGCCGTGGTCAACACACGGACGTTTTCATTCTGACCGACCAGGAAAGGCCACAGGTAAGCATTCCAACTGCCCACGAAGGTGAGAATGCCGATCGTGGTGACGGGTGGCATGCTGATGGGCAGGATGATGCGCCGAAACACCCCGAAAATTCCGCACCCATCGAGTTTGGCCGCTTCTTCCAGTTCCTTATTGATCCCCAGGAAGAACTGGCGCAGGAAGAAGACGGCAAACGGCGTCATCAGAAAGGTCGGGGCGATGATGCCCAGGAACGTGTTTTCCCAGTGAAGTTGGCGGATCAAAATGAAGTTGGGAATCAACGTCACCACGCCGGGAATCATCAAGCCGCAGATATACAGGAAGAAAATTTTGTCGCGCAGTGGGAAGGTCAGACGGGCGAAGGCATACGCCGCCAGCGCGCTGAAGAAGACCTGCCCTGCCACGGTCAGCCCCGAGACGATGATCGAGTTGCGCAGATACAACAGGAAGTCGATCTTCTGGCCGGAGCCTCCCGCCGCTACGGCGGTGGCCGTGTCCACCTGCCCTAAAACGCGCGCGAAGTTGACGGTGGTAAACCCGACCGGGCCGAGCGACTCGGATGCCGCCAGCATTTCACGCTGAGTGGACAGCGCGGTGCGGATGATCCACCAGAACGGGAATAAAATGATCACGAGGGAGGCGATGACCACGACCCATGCGATGATCTTCCCCAGCGAGATTTTTCGGCCACGCCGCCGAGTGGTGGACGGCGTCATCAGAGTTGAAGTGTTAGCAGTCATGTTAAGTCTCTCCTGTAACCGTCAGGCCAGATCAGAACTGTTGGCGTTCAAGATGCGCATCTGTGCAATTGTCACGACGATCAAGATGACGAACAAGGCCACCGCGATGGCCGTGGCATAGCCCATCTGGAAGCGACCAAAAGCGTAATCGTAGATGTACCACGTGATCACTTTGGTCGCATTGACGGGACCGCCCTTGGTCGTCACCGCAATCGTGTCGAAGATCTGAAATGAGCCGATGATGGACGTGACCAGCACGAACACCAGCACCGGGCGCAGCAGCGGGATCGTGATCGACCGGAACATGCGGCGTTCGGTCGCGCCGTCAATGGCTCCTGCTTCATAGAGCTCTTTGGGGATGGTCTGCAAACCGGCAAAGAACAGGAGTGCGGTATAGCCGGTGTATTGCCAGATGTTGATCAGCGCGATCGAGGGCATGGCTTGATCGGGCGAGCCTAAAAACGATAAAGTTTGCCAGCCGATCGAGCGCAGCACGTTGTTCACAAACCCCAGCGTCGGATCCAACATCCATAGCCAGATTAGCGCCACGATCACGGGCGGCAGCAGCCACGGCATGACAAAAATGGCGCGAATCAAGGTGGATTTAGTGACGCGATCCATCAACACCGCCAGGCCCACGGCCAGCGCGGTTTGCAGGGGAATGTTCAGCAAGACATAGACAACGGTTCTGCCCAGCGAATCCCAGAACACCGGATCGTTGAGCAGCTTGGTATAGTTATCCGTGCCGACGTACTTGGGCGCGGTCAGCATGTCCCAGTTAGTGAAGCTGATCAACAAGCCGCGCACGGCGGGCACAGCGTAAAACACGGTGAAACCGATCAAGCTGGGCAGGATGAACAACCAGGCAACACGGGCTTCAGGGGCGAACCAGCGCTTGAGCCAGGCGGGCTTTGGACGCGGCACGGTGCTCGGGGCAGTGATGCTGCTCATACAGGGCCTCCAGAGTGGGATGTGGGGTGGGTCAGGCGGCGCACTGTTTCCAGCAGCGCCACCGGCAAAACCGGTTTGATCAGATAGGCGGCCGAGCCAAGTTCCTGGCCGCGCCGGCGCTCGTCTTGCGCGGTACACAACACGATCGGGATGGATTGCAGATCGGGCAGGCATTTCAGATCGGCTAACAGCGCCCAACCCCGCCCGCCGATCGGCCCGGGTTCCAACACCACGGCATCGATCGGATTGGCTTTCACCAGGGCCAACACATCGTCGTCATAGGACGCGACCAGCACGTGATACTCGGGTTGTAAGGCGCGTCGATACATCCGGTAAGTCGCTTGATCATTCTCTACGATAAGCACGGTGGGCAGGATAGACATCGTCACCCTCGCTGGATAACAGTTTATAACACCAGCGGCCTGCGTGTCTTGGACGATCATGCGAGAGGGTTGGACAATTCTGCGCCGGTCAGTGTCATTCCGAAGGAGCGTCTTCGCCCGGCGCGCCCCCGCTTCGCGGAAAGGGCGTTGCGACGGAGGAATCTCTGGCGCGTGGGGGCACATCGCCAGCCAGGCCAGAGATTCCTCGCTCCGCTCGGAACGACACACTCAAAGGCAAGCTAGTCAGACGAAGGATTATCGCGATACTGGCTGGGGGGGCGTCCCACGTGCTTGCGGAAGACGCGATTGAAGTAGGAGAGGTCGTCAAAGCCGACTTGACCGGCAATGACTGTGATACTTTCGTGGGTGTTGCGCAGCAGTGTTTTCGCCTGTTGAATACGGTACCGATTGAGGTATTCCCACGGCGACAGGCCCAGTTCTTGCTGAAAGATGTGACTCAGGTAATCTTTGCTCACGCTCACGGCTGCGGCCACCTCTTGTCGGGAGATGGCCCGCTGGTAGTTCTGTTGAAGATAAGCCACCACATACTTCACCACGGCGCTTGTTTGCGGCGGCAGGGCATTCGCCCCGGCCAGCGCCTGATGCAGCGCCGTCGTGGTTTCCTCTTCAGACAATAGCCCTTTGCTGTGAAACGTGACGTGCAGATGATCGAGCCGTTTGACATCTTCAAACGAGAGCGTGCGGCCGCTCATCACCACGACCGGCGTGCGCCGCGTCGCCGATCGGGCGCGGAGATTCTCGAGCACGGTGAAGCCGTCGACGTTGGGCATTTGCAGATCGAGGATCACTAAAGCGGGCGTGACCTCGTCCAGAATTTTCAGCGCCACCGCGCCGTCTTCCGCCAATCGGATCGGCACGCCGGGAAATGCTTCCGCGATCAACTGCGCGTATAACTCACGCGCCTGCGCGTCGTCATCGACCACCAGCACCGGGCCGGCCTGGGCCGTCGGGCGCAGGGCATCGATCGTGTCCAGCAAGGTCTGGCGGCTCAACGGCTTCACGAGGAAATTGATTAGACCCGTGCCAGAATCATCCGCTGTCGATCGTTCCGCGCCAAACAGGATGAAGGGCAATTGCGCCAGTTGGGGTACGGCGCGAATCTTTTGGATCAGATCCCAATCGCTCAACCTGGCATGCGATAGATCCCACGCCAGCGCCGCGGGCCGCAATGTGGCAAGTAACGTCGTCAGATCCGATCGAGACTGCACCCGATGCAGCGCCCAATTTTGACGGCGACTCAGATCGAGGATGGAATCCGGCGGCGTTTCCCGATCCGATAGAACCACCAGCGCCGGATGAGCTGCCGGTGAAGCCGTCACCGGCTGACCGCTGAGACTGGGCAGCGGCAAATAGAGATGAAAGGTCGAGCCGCGCCCTGGTTGACTTTCAAGGGTGAGCGTCCCGCCGTGCAGCAACACCAATCGCCGCGTGACGCTTAGCCCGAGGCCGATGCCCTCATTGCGGCGCTTGCTTTGTTGCAAACTGGTCACGAACGGCTCGAAGATGCGCTCTTGCAGATCGATCGGGATGCCCGCGCCCGTATCCTGGATCCAGATATGCAGGTGGGGCGGCACGACATCGGCGCCTAACACGACCTCGCCCGTAGTCGTGAACTTGTGGGCGTTGTTCAGCAGGTTAAAAAGAATCTGCCGCAAGCGTACCGGATCGGCCTGAATGACAGGCAAATATTGCGGCAGAGCTAAGCGCCACGCCACACCGGATCGAGTGGGCAGACTTTCGGCGAGAGTGCGGAACGCTTCTTCCAGGAACGCGCGCGGCTCGATCGTTTCCGGGAACAGATCGAGCTCGTTGATTTCCGCCCGCGATAGATCGAGCAGGTCGTTAATGACGCGCAGCAAATGTTCGCCGCTGGCATAGATGTGACGCAAGTCGCGGCTCAGCGCCGGGGGCAGGTCCAATTGATAGGGGTTGGGTACAGCCAGCGCCGTAGACGAATAACCGAGGATGACGTTCAAGGGCGTGCGCAGCTCGTGACTGACGTTGGCGAGCAGTCGGGTTTTGATCTGATCGGCTTTCTCGGCAACCGCACGCGCTTCCACGGCTTCGCCATAGAGTTCGGCATTGCGCATGGCGATGCCCAGTTGATCGGCCAGTGCTTGCAGGCCGATCAAATCCTGGCGCGCGTGCTGGCGCGCGGCGTAACTGTGCAGATCGAGCAAGCCGACTGTTTTCGACGCGAACTGAATCGGGACGATCACGCGCGATCGGGTGTGAGGCCAGTCCGGATCAACCGGAAAGCGGTGGCTGTGATGGGCATCGGGAATAAAGATCGGTTCACGGCCCTGCAGTGCTTCGGCTGGCAAGCCGGTGGCGTCCAGCGTCAGGCGATGTTCGGGTTGCAGTGTGTCAGACGCTTCGAGGTTCAACGTGCGAGTGGCCTCATCCCATAGATACAGCCGAACGACATCATAGCCATAACTGACCCGAATGAGATCGGCGATCAAATGAGTGAGCCGCCGCCGATCGAGCACGGCGCCCACCTGCTGATTGATTTTGAGACTGGTTTCCAGTTGTGCAAGTCGCTGCTGGGCCTGCCGGGTATTGTCGCCGATCAAGCGGCTGGGCAGGCGGGCGATGGCGACCAGTTTTCGTGCGGCGATCTCACTCACATTATCAACTGTGACAAAGGTCGGCTTATAGCTGATGTGCGCGGGCAGCGGCTCTTTGCGCGCCGCCTGACACGCCATCTCGACCGCTTGCCCGGCCAGATCGCCGGTTGAGGTCTGAACCGTCGCGGTCAGTGTGCCGTTCACGATCGCCGCCAGAGCGAGCGGGTCGCCGTTGATGCCGACGACGATCGTTCGATCGTCGATCAAGCCGAGTTCGCGCCCCACATCGCCAGCGGCCAGCGCGATCGAATCTGATAGCCCAAACACGGCATCGAAATGTTCGCCAGCGGGCCAGTCAAAACCGCGCAGGTGCTGACTGATTTCTTCGTAGGTCCACAAGCTGGGAAAACGCCGGGTGCTGATCTGCGGATAGGCGCGCAAGGCGTCGCTTATGCCGGCGACACGGCTTTGACCGTCTTCGCCGATATGATGCACGCCGCCGCCGACCACCAACACGCGGCCACAGCCATTTAAGCGCTGCGCGATGAATTCGCCGATGTCTCTGGCAATATCATACAGGCCGTGCGGCGACACGAACAGCGGATGGCGCAAGTTGGATTCGGTGAGCGTGACGATGGGAATGCCTAGATCGAGCAAGCGCGTGGCGAACGATTCCGGCCAGTCCTGGCAGATCAAGGCGTCGATCTCTTGAACCAGCAGTTCCTCGATCAGGTTGATCTGCTCGTCATTCGACAGGGTGTACAAGTAAGGGCTAGCGGCATCGATCGGAACGACATCGATGCCTTGCTGCTGCATACGTTGATACACAGCCTCGCGCACCAACACCCAGAAGGGGTCTGCGACATCGAATTGTGCGCCAAAGCGGAGTGTGCGAGACATGGGCTATCACCAAACCGTTTCGATTTCCCGTCACATTGTACTCCAACTTTGGCCGGGTGTTGTACGCGCTTATCCCGGAGTTTTTTGGACATTGATCGTGATGAAGATGCTGTACGCCGTGGCGATTGTCTCCGTCGGCTATCTGCTGACCTATCGCATCTTTGGGCTTGCCAAGAAATAAGTCCGCACNNGGAGCAATCTGCGGAGTTATTCTTTGACGGCTTCTTTGTGGAGAAAGAACCGGTTCCGGTGCGGGCGCGTTGATGAACTGCAAGCGATGATACTGAAACTGCTCGGCCATTGCGGCGATGTCATTCCCCGCGAAGCGTGTAGTCGGCGGGAATCCAGAAACCTTGTGGCCCAGCAGCCCCTCGCACGATGGCTTCGACTTCATCGTTCTGATGCGTGCCGGCATTGTTCCCAACGGCATAGATCGTGCTCGTCGGGTGTTTATCGACCAGCGTTTGCAGCAGTTCGGCGACTTCTCGCCGCCGCTTGCGGCGCTTAAACAGGACCACGGTTTCACTGGTGTGATAATTGACGGCGCCCAGACCCTAGTGCTTCTTGGGGTGACCCAGTGTCGGAATCATGATTTGTTGGCCGAGTGGGCGCCACAGCGGTTACTGAGATCATTGACATGCTCTCTCTTTGACTTGGTCCGTTCCATCTATCTTCATAGAATATATTTCGCATACGCCAATACCCGCGCGAAATGAGCGGAATTGTAGTCGCGTCCCATCGGGTGACCAAACCGGTTGATCGTCGTCTGCCGGGTTATTCGTCAAGTTTATTTTTCCAGATCCATCAACGTTCATGAGATAAATCTCGCNNTGGCCTGAGCCGTCAGCGTTCATGACAAATATATCTTCACTCCCATCGCGCATCGATGTAAAAACGATCCGCTGCCCATCAGGCGAAAGGTAAGGACAACAGTCCCAAACTGTATTGTTGGTTATTCGACCAATTGAACCATCTGCATACTGAGCATAGATTTCAGAATTGCCTGCGGAGAAATCACTGTAGACGCGAACTATTGGCTGGTGTGTAGCGGGTGCAGATGCAGCCGTTGGTATGGGTGTACTCGTTGGCTCAGTCGTAACAGTTGGAATAGGCTTTGCCGTCGGTGGCACACGGGTTGGCGTAGCCGTCGGTTCTGGTGTATTCGTTGGCGGCGGTGTAACCGTTGAAGTAGGAATTGCTGTCGCCGTCGGAAGCTGTGTAGAAGTTGAAACGGGCGCAGCCGTGACCGTTGGTGCGACCGTCGCCGCGGACTTAGTAGGCGCGAGGGTAGCGGCAGGCGTGGACGTACACGCACCAAAGACCATAGCCAAAACGACTAGAAGCGTGACAACGGTCAGCGAGCGATTCATTCTATGAATCATGACTTCCCTCCACGGGCTTTTGGGGATTGGACAGACTCAACCCAATCGGAAAAGATACAAAAGAAGATCGGTCGGCAATCATTAATTGAGTGACGATGACCCATTCAGCCACAACCTGCCGGCGTGTGCCTCCTGGGGTATGGGTTGTGCCCACGATCTTGATCGTCGCTCATGGGTTGCCACGTACCGATCGATCAATATGCGCGGCATTTGACGCGCCCGCTCGGGCATGATCGGGCCAGCCATGATCAGCGCCGCGAAGTGGGGGCAGCGCGCGCTGTGCCTCCCATATCGACCTTCACCCCAACGATCGTTACGACTACTACGGTTTTCGATGCGTTTTGTCTCCCGGCTCTCGCCGTTGATCCCCTGATCCTTGATCGGCTGATAGCGTGAATCAAGCCGGCCGGGGAAGGGATCAACAGTCTTCTCCGCGCGCCCCACACCGCTGTGCTGGCCCATCCCCGTGGCTCTACCAAAGCCATAGTGGGCTGCTAAGCGCTTTTCTACACCCTTGCCCCAGCCGCTGGCTTGCTCAGGCTGCGCGCCACGTCCACGCGTGCGCCTATTCCAGGTTGCCCGCGCTTGCGCGGAAAAAACCGATCAGAAAAACAGACGCTTCGCGCAGAACCCCGTTCAAACATGGAAAGTTACCGGGCACACCGAAAACCGCCGCCGCCGTCCCAGTTTTCGTAAGGGCTGTCCGAGAAGCGATTGGATACTCGTGCGGAAGACCCAGGATAGCTCCAGGACCCGCCCCGCAACACATGAAAGTCTCCGGAAGTTGGCCCGGCTGGATTGCGGCTGGGCGAATTAGCATAGTAGTTTTCATCGTACCAATCGGCCACCCATTCCCACACATTGCCGGCCATGTCCAATGCGCCATACGGAGTAGCACCCGTCGGATAGTTCCCAACCGGGGTCGTGCCATCAACTGCCTGGTTGTAATTCAGCCGCGTCTGATCGGGCAGTTGATTGCCCCACGGATAAATACGGTCATCTCCTGAGCCGGTCGAGGGACCGTGCGCGGCCTTCTCCCACTCCGCCTCGGTGGGCAGTCGCCGCTCGGCCCAATGACAATACGCCTGGGCGTCGTTCCAGCTTACCTGCACGACCGGGTGATTAGTCAGGCCATTCAAGTTGCTGCTCGGCCCGCGCGGATGCTGCCAGTCGGTCCCTTTTGTGTCGTACCAAGCTTTGGTTGCCGCATCAAAGACCCAGCCGGAACCTTTCTTGTCGGCGTCGGTCTGATAGCCGGTGGCATCGATGAATTTCTTGAACAGGGCATTGGTCACTTCGGTTTGATCGATCCAGAAAGCGTCCAGATACACGCTGTGCTGCGGCTGCTCATCGGTGTCTACGGATAAATCCGAACTAGCCGTGCCCATCTTGAAGTCACCGGCGGGCACATAGAGCAAGGTCATGCCGTCTTTGTCTGAGACTTGTGTGGAACCAGGGCCAGGCGTAGGATCAGCGGTGGGCGGCGGTGTAACCGTTGAAGTAGGAATTGCTGTCGCTGTCGGAAGCGGTGTAGAAGTTGAAACGGGCGCAACCGTGACCGTTGGTGCGACCGTCGCCGCGGGTTTAGCAGGCATGGGGGTAGCGGTAGGCGTGGGCGTACATGCACCGAAGGCCATAGCCAAAACGACCAGAAGTGTGACAATGGTCAGCGAACGATTCAGGCTGTGATTCATTTGCAATGCTCCTGTGGGGCGTTGGGAATGGCCGGTGAGAGTCGGCCACCCCCCCCGCCAGCACCGCCGCGACCAACTTTTCCCGCTGAGCCAGCGCCGCCTGCAATTTAGCGACCAGGGCATCACACAGGTCCAGCAATTGCTCGACGCGAGCGACGATTCACCCTCACTCTAACCCTCTCCTTCAAGGGGAGAGGGAACGGCGCGCTCTCCCTTCTCCCTTGTAGGGAGAAGGGGTGGGGATGAGGGTGAGAGCCCGCTTAGCTTGAACGGAATGCATCACTGCTTTACCCCGCCCAATCTCTTGCAATCACTTCGGCTTGCTCTAAAACCGTCTTGGTGGCTTTCTCTTGCTTGTCGGGCGGATAGCCATACTTGCGCAAGATGCGCCGGACCATGACGCGCAGTTTAGCGCGGATGTTTTCCTTCATCGTCCAATCGATGGTGGCATTCTCGTGGACGGACTTGACCAGTTCGCGGGCAATGGCCTTGAGGGTGTCATCACCCAACACTTGCACGGCGCTGTCATTCACTTCGAGGGCGTCATAGAAGGCGAGTTCATCTTCCGAAAGATGGAGTATTTCGCCGCGCTTATTGGCCTCGCGCAGGTCCTTAGCCAGTTCAATCAACTCGGCGATGACTTCCGCCACTTCGATGGCGCGATTTTGGTAGGAGCGAATCGTCCGTTCCAGCATCTCGGCAAATGAGCGTGATTGCACCACGTTCTTGCGTGAGCGCAGCTTGATTTCGTCGCCGAGGAGTTTGCGCAACAACTCCAGCGCCACATTGTGTTGCGGCATGTTCTTCATCTCCGCCAGAAATTCATCGGAGAGAATGGAGATATCGGGTTTCTTGAGGCCCGCCGCTGTGAAGATATCGATGACTTCATCCGAAGCCACAGCCCGCGAGATGATCTGGCGGATGGCCTGCTCCACATCTTCCGTTTGCAGCTCGTGTTCTGGCGATGACTTAATGATCCGGGCGCGGACGGCCTGAAAGAATCCCACGTCATCGCGGATGGCTAAGACTCGATCGTGGGGCACGGCCAGCGCAAAAGCCTGTGACAGGCGGGTGACGGTTTGGGTGTAGCGCTGCTTGCCGTTTTCCAGGCCAAGGATATGGTCTTGCGCCCAGTTCATTAAAGTGAGTTGTGCGCTGCCGTTACCGCTTTTCCAGGCGGAATAATCAAAATCGTGGAACATGTCGCGGCAAATTTCATATTCGCGTAACGTCAGCGCCACGGCTTCTTCTTGATCGATGGCGGTATGACCCTTGCCGCCGCTTTCGGTGTAGACGGCTAAGGCTTGCTGCAAGTGGAAAGCCAGGCCCAGATAATCCACGATCAGGCCGCCGGGCTTATCGCCATAGACGCGATTGACGCGCGCAATAGCCTGCATGAGGCCGTGCCCTTGCATGGGCTTGTCAATGTACATGGTATGCAAAGAAGGGACATCAAAGCCCGTCAGCCACATATCGCGGACGATGGCAATCTTGAAGGGATCTTTCGCATCTTTGAAACGGTTGGCCAGTTTTTCGCGGCGCTCTTTGGTGCGGATGTGCGCCTGCCAGTCTGTATCCGTAGCGTTGCCCGTCATCACGACTTTAACGACACCCTGCGCGTCGTCGTCGGAATGCCAAGCGGGGCGCAGTTTAACGATGGCGTCGTATAGGTCCACGCAGATGCGGCGGGACATACAGACGATCATCGCCTTGCCCTCCATCACCTCCAGGCGTTGATCGAAATGCTGCAAGAGATCGCGCGCGATCAACTCAACCCGATTGGGGGTGCCGACCACGGATTCCAGCGCCGCCCATTTGGTCTTGAGTTTTTCTTTCTCTTCAACCTCTTCGCCTTCAGTGACTTCTTCAAACTCAGGATCGATCTTCGGTTTTTCCGATTCCTTGAGTTCCAGTTTAGCCAGGCGGCCTTCATAATAGATCGGCACTGTTGCGCCATCGAGTACGGCTTGCTGGATATCGTAAATGCTCAAGTAATCGCCAAAGACGGCGCGGGTGTTGGCGTCTTTGAGTTCGATGGGCGTGCCCGTAAACCCGGTGAACGAAGCGTTGGGCAAGGTCTGGTGCATGGCGCTGGCGTAGCCATCGACAAAATCATACTGGCTGCGATGCGCTTCATCGGCCATGACAATGATGTTGCGCCGTTCGGAGAGCGGCTCAACCTTCGCGCGGGTTTTGACGCCATCTTTCTTGAGAACCGGGGGAATGAATTTTTGCACCGTGGTAAAAATCACCCCGCCCGAAGCCGAGGTGCGCAGCAATTCTTTCAAGTGCTCGTGACTCTTCGCTTGAACCGGCGTCTGGCGCAGCAAATCCTTGCAGCGCGAGAACGTGCCAAAGAGTTGATCGTCCAGATCATTGCGATCGGTGATGACCACAATGGTGGGATTTTCCATGGCCGGATGCAAGACAATGCGTCCGGCGTAGAAAGCCATGGTCAGGCTCTTGCCGGAACCCTGCGTATGCCAGACCACGCCGATGCGCCGATCACCCGGCTTGGCGTTGCGCGGCTGCCGGGTCAGGTATTCTCCACGCTGTTCGGCGACCACCTTTTCTTTGACCTGCGAAGCCCGGATCGTTTGCTCAATCGCCATGTTCACCGCATGGAACTGGTGATAGCCCGCCAGCTTCTTGATCGGTTGGCCGACGCCACCTGTGCCGCCGCTCTTTGCGGTATCATCTTCAAAGACGATGAAGTAGCGCACCAGATCGAGGAAGCGCCGCTTATCGAATACGCCGCGCAGGAGAACTTCCAACTCAATCGCGTGACTGTCCGCCAGGGTATCGCCCGCGATGGTCTTCCATGGCATGAAGCGTTCCTGATTGGCCGTCAGCGAGCCGATACGAGCATGGGCGCCGTCCGAAATGATCAGCGCTTCGTTGTAGACAAACAGCGAGGTGATGTCGTGCTTGTAGGTTTGCAGTTGCTGGAACGCCGACCAGATGGTGGCCTTGGCATCGGCGGCGTTCTTGAGTTCGATGACGGCCAGTGGCAGGCCGTTGACGAAGATGACGACATCGGGGCGGCGGTTGATGTGATTTTCGACGATGGTAAATTGGTTGACCGCCAGCCAATCGTTGTTGTCGATCTTCTCAAAATCAATCAGCCAGACTTTATCGCCCTTGATGCGGCCCTCGGCGCGATACTCGACTTCGACCCCATCGGCCAGCATTTTGTGAAAGGCCCGATTGTTACCCACCAGCGAAGGAGAAGCGGGGCGCGTGCCTTTGCGGAAGGCATCTTCCAACGCTTCAGGCGGCACATGGGGATTGATGCGCCTTAATGCCTCTTTTACCCGCTCCGCTAGAATCACCGCGCCGTAGTCCTCACGCTCGGCGGCAGGTTCGCCCGGCGCGATGTCGCCGCCGTAAAGAATGGTATAGCCCAGGTCTTTGAGCCAATCGAGCGCGGTTTGTTCGATGATGGATTCAGTGAAGTGGGTCATGTCATTGCCAGCAAGCCATCACGAAAGACCTGAAAACTTCTGGAGCGATTGCGATCGGGATCCATCTGAGCCGCAATGGTTCGCGCGCCTTCAACTTTCAAATAGCCGCCTTTGAAATATCCTTGACGTTTCAGGATTCTTTCAAGTGTTTCCCATGTTCCGCCAGGAATAGAATCGGGGTCGCGAAATTTGCGGGAGGTGGACAGGGTGTCCGGGGGCAGCAGCCGCGGCAGAAGGATTTTGAGAGTCTCTTCCATGGACTGCTCTTCAACGAGAATTTCAAGGTGCATGCTTGGTTCCCCAGGGTTATTTGACGGTTTCTGTTCCGGCATTCGTAAGCGGATCGCCTACGCCAAAAAAGCCTTCGGTCCACAACTGCCCCAGCAAGGCACCCTCGTGCATGAATTCGTTGATGCCTTGAATTTCGTTCGACCGCTTGGCCTGGGTAAAGCCTTTTTCATCACGGTACAGAATCCAGGTTTCTTCCGGCTGCAGTCCGTTGACAAAAAAAGGTGAATGAGTGGTGACCATGAGCTGCGTATGCGCCGACGCCGCGCGGCATTCCTCCGCCAGTTCCAGCAACAACCGGGGATGCAAATGATTTTCCGGTTCTTCAATACCCACCAATTGCGGCGGCTGCGGATCATAGAGCACGGTCAAATAAGACAGCATTTTAAGCGTGCCATCCGAAGAAAATTTGGCAAGAATCGGTGCTTCAAACGGCGCATCTTTAAGGCGCAGCATCAACCGTCCGTCGGCCAAAAATTCTGCATTGACTTTTTCGAGGCGCGGGACGCGCGCTGAAAGCACCTTCAAGATACGCGCCAGGCGCTCTGGATGCCGCTCCTTTAAGTATTGGATGACATTCGGCAGATTGTCGCCCGTGGCCGACAGCCGTTCCTGGGGGCCTGCTTCTGGAATCCCGCGCGCGCCTTCGGCGGTGAGATAGGACAGATACCAGCCGGTGATAAAGCGGCGCAAGGCGCTGACGCGTGGATGGCGCGCCAATTGCCCCAACGTGTTAACGGCCAGCGCTTCGGGAACATCCAACGATTCCTGAATGCGTTCGTCGCTTTCATCCGGGTTTTCCCCTGAAACGACCTGGCCATAGCCCTTTTTGAAATCGAGAAATCTAAACGGCCGGCCGGTTTGTTTCCCGCGCCGCCATTGCAGCCATTCTTCGGCGACAAACGGGCCGGTTAAATCTTCATCGATGCTTAAATGATAGGTGATCAGGGGGCTGTCAACTTTTTCGCGGTATTTAATTTCAAAGGTAAGCGGCCCCTGTACGCCACGGGTGCGCAACTCGCGAAAACGCCCGCGTCTATCCCAGGCTTTGCGCAGCCCGGAGGAAAAACTCTCAGCGAGAAAGGCGAAGACATCAAAAACAGTCGATTTACCGCTCCCGTTGGGTCCCACAAACACGGTGAGCGGGGTAATGTTTTTGAGTTCCAGATCGCGCAACGCGCGGTAATTTTGCACCCGCAGGTATTCGATACGCGGGATATCAAGTGTTTCGGACATGGGTTCCTCCAAGTATGTAGACCAACGCTATTTTACCCTGATAATTCTTTTACTCTTACCTCGCATCAACTTCGGCAGCAGACTATCCCGCAGATTCGCCAGTGTGCGGGATTCTTTCAGTCAGACCCTAAAGGTTTTCTGGACAGGCCTGTATCCTTTCTTGCAATACACTCCTGCCCGACCTGATGATCAACGGCAAAAACCTTTAGGGTCTTTCACTTCACCCTCACCTCGCCCCGCATCAACTTCGGCAGCAGGCTATCCCTCAGATTCGCCAGTGTGCGGGATTCTTTCAAGTTAGCAACAATTTTTTGATATAAAGGCTCGACTACTTCAATAAAGACCTTCATTCTTTCAGGAGGCGGGATAACAATTTTCATTGGCCTAAAATTCGACTTGCTGATTTCCAAGAAGGTCGTGCCGTTTGCACGCCCGATAATTTCTTCCATGTTTGCTTTCAGCCAATTCACGACAAAATAATTCGGCACTTCCGTTGTACACTTAATGGCAATAAAGCCTTGATTGATTGCCGTTGGAATTTGCGCAATTGCCAAATAGCCAATTGGCGCGCGAGAAGAAAGCAAAACTGTTCCTACAGGTAATAGACCAGAACTGATTTCCTGTAACCCTAATGCAGTTATCCGGCTATTGGTATCGAGTAGAAATGGACTTTGCAATGGCGCTAAATCTTTCGGTGTTGCCCAATGGATATCCCCACCATCCCAAAATGCAAGATTGGCTGTGCTTGGGGTTGAACCACCAACAATCGTCACAACGTCGCCGATTAATTTTTCTTCTCCGCCTTCATCTTTCACCAATTCCTGAAACACCGCCCGCGCCATGGATTCGAGCGTGGCGTTCATGCGGCGGTTGAGTTCGATCTTGTCGTCCAGTGCACCGAGTATCCCTGCAATGACATGTTGGGTTTGTAGCGGTGGTAGCGCAACTGGCAACCCACGCACAACAGGTAAATTGAGGCGTTCTGCAACTGAGCCGTCTCGGTAACCATAGATGTATCCCGACATCAGAGGCGAATTCAACCAATAACGAAGATAGCGACTATTTATCAACTCACGTTTAGGCCGTATAAGCATCATACGCTGACCAAGACAAACTTTCACATTCTTTGGAACCTCTGCGGCGATTCCGAAATAAGTTCCTTCACGGCTATAAAGTAAATCGTCTGCTACGGGTTCCGCACGTTGGATTCGATCCATATATGTATCCGCTGAAACACGACCAGCGGATTCGTGCCTGAATATTCCGGTCAGAATATCTTGAGTGCGAACTACTAAATAATCGCTATTAACAACCAATTTAGGCGTTGTGTGTGGACAATCAAAAACGCCATTGCAGATTTCATCAAGTCTTGCCCATCTCCATGATGGCGGCACATCAACCATAAGTGAATTTAACGGCCTGGGATTGCTAATTCCCATTTTGCAGCGCCCTCAAATTCTTTCGAATCATTAGTTTTAATTTATCGCTCTCTGCAAACTGTACTTCCAATTCCTTCGTCAGGCGCGCCATCTTTTGTTCAAAGGGTTCGTCATCTTCTTCCAGTTCTTCCGCGCCCACGTAGCGGCCAGGGGTGAGCACGTAGCTTTGTTCTTGAATTTCCTTCAATGGGGCTGATTTGCAAAAGCCGGGCACATCCGCGTAGACCCTAAAGGTTTTCGAAGAAACCTTTAGGGTCTTTACATCTTGTTTCCACGCATGGTAGGTGTCGGAAATTGTCGCAATATCTTCTTCCGTCAAATCGCGATGGACGCGGTCAATTAGCGTTCCCATCTTCCGCGCGTCAATGAATAGCGTCTCGCCGCGATGGTCGCGTTCAGACCCTAAAGGTCTCTTAAGACCTTNNTAGAAGAGACGCGAATCCGCCGAGACGATCTCGCCATCCAGCCGTTCGGCCAGTTGGAGCGAAAGCTCGGTCTTGCCGACCGCCGTCGGGCCGACGATGATGATAAGGGGAGGTTTAGACCCTAAAGGTCTCTTAAGACCTTTAGGGTCTTTGTTTCGAGTAATAAACCATAAACACACCGGAATCTGCGTCGAGAAAAACAACTGACCAGGCAACGCCACCATGCAATCCACCAAGTCCGCCTCGATGAGCGCCTTGCGAATCTCGCCCTCATTCGAGGTATTCGACGACATGCTGCCATTCGCCAACACAAAGCCCGCCGTGCCATTCGGCGCGAGATGATGAATGAAATGCTGCACCCACGCATAGTTGGCATTGTTCACCGGCGGCGCGCCATACTTCCAGCGTTTATCTTCACGCAGTCGGTCCCCGCCCCAATCGCTCATATTGAAGGGCGGGTTGGCGAGAACGAAGTCGGCTTTCAAGTCAGGGTGCAAATCCCGGTGGAATGAATCCGCGTTTTCCTTGCCCAGATCGCTGGTGATGCCGCGAATCGCCAGGTTCATCTTGGCCAGTTTCCACGTCGTCGGATTGCTTTCCTGTCCGTACACGGCGATGTCGTCCACCTTGCCACCGTGCGCCTCCACAAACTTCTCGCTTTGCACGAACATCCCGCCCGAACCGCAACACGGGTCAAAGATGCGGCCCTTGTACGGCGCGAGCATGGCTACCAACACGCGCACCACCGACTGCGGCGTGTAGAACTCGCCGCCCTTCTTGCCTTCCGCGCTGGCAAATTGGGAGAGGAAGTATTCGTAGACACGGCCCAGCACATCTTTGGCCTTTTGCTCTTTTGAGCCTAAGCCAATGCCGCCGATGAGATCAATCACTTCGCCCAGGCGGGTCTTGTCCAATGTCGGGCGGGCAAAATCCTTGGGGAGGATATTCTTCAACGTCGGGTTGTCGCGTTCGATGGCGACCATGCCATCATCGAGATATTTCCCGATCTTGGGATCTTTGGCTTTCCCCTGCAAAAACGGCCAACGCGCTTCTTTGGGAACCCAGAACACATTTTGCGCCAGATATTCATCTCGATCTTCGGGGTTGGCGTCTTTTTCCTTGAGCAACTGCACGTGAACTTCTTCAAACGAATCAGAAATATATTTCAGGAAGATCAATCCCAGCACCACATGCTTATACTCCGACGCGTCCATGTGCCCGCGCAGTTTATCCGCCGTGGCCCAGAGCTGCGCTTCAAAATCCAACGTCGCGCCGTTGCCGTTTTTGGTTTTGGTGGTTTTCTTGGCGGGCATGATTCCATTCCAATCGTGATTAAGAGAGTCGCCAATGCAGTAGCACTCGGCGGTGGAACTGAGGCTTGCATATCTCAACGGCAAGTATAGTGTGAATAAAGGCGCGGGTCAACTGGAACAGAACAAAACCGCCCGGCCTCATGTAAAGGTCGGGCGATGGTGCCAGTGGGCCAAGCCGTGTGGACTTTCATCGGCGGTTGCGCCGCTGCACCGCTCACGGTCGCATTCCGACCCACGCGGTCATGCCCCAGCGCAACTTCTCCGGCGCCTGCGCCGGATCGATCGTCACCGTATAATTCACGCCCGCCGATTTGATCGACCTGGGCGCGATTTCCGATACAGTGCCTTCGACGATGACCCCGGGCAGGGCGTCAAACGCGACATCGGCCTTGCTGCCGAGGGTGACCCCGGCGATGTCCTTTTCGTTGAGATCGGTGGTCTCGATGTGCAGACCCGTCGGATCGGCGATCACTATGATCGGCGTACCGGCGTTGACGTACTGTCCCTGTCGAATGAGGACATCCCCGACGATGTCGTCAAACGGCGCGACGAGCTCCGCTTGCTGGCGCGTCGCGCGCGTTCCAGTCCGGCCTGCGCCTGCGCCAGATTAGCCTCCGCCACACCTGCGGTGCAGTGCTCCCGTCGCGCGATGTTGATCGAACACCGTTCGCCGCATACGCGAAGCGTGCACATCCAGAAGGCGTTGTTGCAGACACATGCGGTGCAGTGCTCCCGTGAATTTGCAGTTGCCCGCGCGTTCCATCGCGACATGACCGGGCAAGCGCTCGTTTTGATAAAACGCTTCGCCTTCGCCCATCAACAGCAGCGCGATCTGCGACATGGGCGCGAGATCGCCGCACGCGCCGACCGACCCTTTCTGGCAGACGACGGCGTCACGCCTTTATTGAGCATGTCGATCAACGTCAGCGTGATCTCCGGTCGGCAACCGGAATTGCCGTGTGCGTGCACGTTGATGCGGCCCGCCATCGCGGCGCGCACGTGCTCGATCGGAGCCGGATCGCCGATCCCGGCCGCGTGGTTGTAGATCAAATAACGCTGGAATTGCAGCACCTGCTCATCGGACAAAATGATCTCGGAAAATTCGCCGATGCCGGTGTTGGTGCCATACATGACCTCGCGCGCCTTGAGTTTGTCTTCCAACATGGCGCGGCAGACTTTGATGCGCTCCAGCGCTTCGGGAGCCAGCTCAACGCGTTCGCCTTCGCGTGCAATGCGCACTAACTTCTCCAGCGTTAAATTCGCGCCGTCCAATACAATCGTCATGGTGCTCTCCTTGAGATGGGTGGGATGGAGTTTCGCAGTCCTGTGGGGTGAGGGCGGAAACCGCCCAGAGGATACCACTAAATATCAAAACAGACATCCATACAGCGGCGTTCAGTGTTATACAGTCAATCGGGCGTGAGGAAGACTCAATTGATTGACGTTCGCGATGTGATATAACTATTTCATCTTAAAGCTAAGGGGTTACACCATGAGACGTTTTACTTTGCTGTGTATGGCGATACTTGTCACGGGCCTGATATTGTCCGCCTGTAGCAGCGGCGGCGGGGGCCCGGCCACTGTTCAAAGCGTTAGTCTGTCCAACACGTCAGCCGGAACAGCGGCCACGACTTTCAGCCCGACCGATCACACGATCTACGCCGCGATCCAGCTCAGCAGCATCGAGACCGGGCTAACGGCCAAAGTGGTCTGGACGGCGGTCGATACCAGCGCCGGACAAAATACCGAAGTCGCCTCGAAGGAATTCACGGGCCTGGCCGTCAATGTTATTCAGGCGCAGGTCGAACTGCCCCGAGACTGGCCGACGGGGAAGTACAAGCTGGATGTGTACCTGAACGGCACGCTGGCAAATACGACGGCGTTCACCATTCAATAAGCAGCGCGACAGCCTGACCGGCGAACCGGTCGTCCCGGTAATTGGCAATGTCCCTTCTGATTCAGAAGGGACATTTTTGTTGCTGAGTCGTGGCGGCGCGCCGGGTTGGGCGGCAGGCTTGGGCAAAGTGTGATTCGCTTAAACGAAATAAACTCCAACTACCATTATCACGAGGGCGATCAACACAAGACCTGTTGCTCTTGCCAGTTCCTTATATTGCTTTGCAGGCCATTTTGCGATCAGTAAATCCACGCTCATTCCAACGATGGGTGGCACAGCGCAAAGCGTGAGCAAGCTTCTTATCTGTAATGTTGCCTCGCTTGGCGGCGGAAATACGGCCCCTCGAAACGTTTCTCCCCAAAAATAACACGTGATAGCCCAAGTTAAGAGAATTCCGTAGACCATTTCAAAACAGTAACCGCAAAATTCCACCCTAAGGCTGCTACGGGCGATTCAAAAACGGCCTGTTTTTCAAGGGTTTTGCTAGGGGTAGGGTGGAATTTTGCGGCTGCTGTTTCAAAATACACACGACTTGACCCGGACTTTGGAATGAAGCGCAACCAATTCCATCGTCGCAGTAGAAAAGCCGCTGTACTTAATTTGACAATGTCAGATTCGTAAAAAT
>PMCF01000372.1 GCA_003154115.1 Anaerolineae bacterium | reverse complement strand
GGCGAGCCGATGGTTGGCCCGTCCAAAGACATGGTGCTGGGCGTGTATTACCTGACGATGGCTGAAGATGGTTTCAAGGGCGAAGGCCGCATCTTCGCCGAACTGGAAGAAGTTGATCTCGCCTATGCGTTGGGGCAGGTCCACCTGCATACGAAGATCAAGCTGCTCGCCGATACGATGTACAAGGCGCGCAACGAGCGCTTCGCCGACGGCAAGTCGCGCCGCGGGCTGATCGAGACAACCGTGGGCCGCGCGATCTTCAACATGATTTTGCCGGCGGAGATCCGCTATGTGAACGAAGTGCTCGACAAGGGCAAGCTCAACGACCTGGTGGCGCACTGCTATCAGTGGTTGGGCAACGAACAGACGACCGATCTGGTGGACGATATCAAGGACATCGGGTTCAAGTACGCCACTCGTTCGGGTGCGTCGATCGCCGTGTCAGACATCACGGTGCCGCCCGCGAAGTACAAGATCGTCGCCGACACCGAAGCGAAGATCAGTGAAGTGGAACGCCAGTTCCGGCGTGGTCTGTTGACTGAAGAAGAGCAATACAATCGCATGATCGAATTGTGGCAGCAGGCGACGAGCCAGGTGGCCGACGCGGTGCGCAAAAATCTGGCGCCGGAAGCCAATCTGAGCGTGATGGCGATGTCGGGCGCGACGAAGGGCGGTTTCTCGCCCATCGCGCAGCTGGCCGGTATGCGCGGCTTGATGGCCGATCCGTCGGGGCGCATCATCCCGCTGCCCATTCGCTCGAACTTCCGCGAAGGTCTGACGGCGTTGGAATACTTCATCTCGACGCACGNNCACGGCGCGCGCAAGGGTCTGGCCGATACCGCGCTGCGCACGGCCGACGCTGGTTATCTGACGCGCCGCCTGGTGGACGTGGCCCAGGACATGATGATTAATGCGATCGACTGCGGCACGGAAAGCGGCCTATGGGTGCGGCGCAAAGACGATGTGGCGGGACAGGCCTTTTGGGTGCGGGTGATCGGTCGGCCGTTGGCCGCCCCGGTATATCACCCGAAGACGGGCGAACTGCTCGGCGGGCGCAATGACATCGTCGACGAAGATCTCTCGGAAGCGATCGACAAGAGCGGCGTGGAAGAAGTGTACGTGCGTTCGCCGATGACGTGCGAAATGCGCTACGGGATGTGCCAGATGTGCTATGGCCGCGATCTGGGCCGCGGGCATCTGGTGGAGTTGGGATCAGCGGTCGGCGTGGTCGCTGCTCAATCGATCGGTGAGCCGGGCACGCAGTTGACGCTGCGCACGTTCCACACCGGTGGTGTGGCGTCCGGCGGCGACATCACCCACGGTCTGCCGCGCGTGGAAGAATTGTTTGAAGCGCGCAAGAAGCCGCGGGGTGAAGCAGTGATGTCGGACATCGACGGGACGGTGCACCTGGCGCGTAACGATGGCGGCGTGCGTCTCATCAAAGTGGCGTCCACGCAGATGGTGAAGGACGACTACGAAGTGCCGGGCAACTGGGCGCTGAAGGTGGAAGCCGGTCAGGAAGTGCAAGAGGGCCAGGTCATCGCGAGCCGCGGCGAACAGGAAATGATCGCCAAGCATGCGGGCAAGGTGCAAACGCGCAAGAACAAGCCGCTGGCTGTGGTGTATGAAATTGTGGACGAGCGCGAGTATGAGGTGTCGGTGGGCGTGCGCATGCTGGTGGAAGACGGGCAGGAAATTGCGGCCGGTCAGCAGCTCAGCGAAGGCGCGTTAAACCCGCACCGCATTCTGCGCATTCTGGGCCGCGAGGCAGCCCAGCTGTACCTGATGTCGGAAGTGCAGCGCGTGTACCGCTCGCAAGGCGTGAACATCAACGACAAGCACTTCGAGGTGGTCATCCGCAAGATGATGAACCGGGTGCAGATCGTGTCGAGCGGCGATGCCGACTTGCTGCCGGGTGAACTGGTCGACCGGTTGGTGCTGCAAGACATCAACGCTGCGCTGGTGGGGCAGGGCAAGCGCGGCGCGACCGCGGTGCCGGTGCTGCTGGGCGTGACCAAGTCCGCGTTGAGCACGGATTCGTTCTTGAGCGCATCGTCGTTCCAGCATACCATCAAGGTGCTGGCTGGTGCGGCGATCGAAGGCAAGCAGGACGATCTACGCGGCTTGAAGGAAAATGTGATCATCGGCAAGTTGATTCCGGCGGGCACCGGCTTCAAGGGGCCGCAGGCCGAAGAGCCTGAGTTGGTGGTAACCGTCAACGAAGCCGCCCTCGGCGGCGAGATCATCGAAGAGTTGCCGCTGGTCGACTAACGTGGTAATCAGGTAACAGCAACGGCAGCGATTCACTCGGATCGCTGCCGTTTTGATTTGGAAGAACGCGGTGTCAACGGATAGGCAACGAATCAGCGGTGTCAACGGATAGACAACGAATCAGCGGATGGCAGCGGATGAGCGCCGGACATACTTGCAGTGGGGGCGGTGTTCCCGTCAACGAATGGCAACGGATAATAACGGATGGATAACGAATCGGATCTGTTCGATAGCCAACAACCAACGACCAACAACCGGCCACCATGTCTACAAATGATCAACTTGAAGCGGATGTTCTGGCGCTGCGCGAGCAGTTGGCGCGGCTGGAGCAGGAGCATGCCGATCTGCGGCTCGAACTGAACGAGTTCGAGCTGTTGTACAATGCGCGCGTGGGGCCGATCGAGGCGCAGCTGGCCGACGTGCAGCTGCACATCGACGAGTATCAGCTGCGCATCGAGTTGGTGCAGTGGCGCGGCAAGTCGCTCAGCCCGATCCAGTTGGAAGCCGAGGTTGAGCATCGTTTGCGCGATCAACGCGAACGCGCTGAGGCGATCCACGCGAACGCCGACATCGCCCGATCGTTTGTGCCGCCCCCGCCGATCGATGCCGCCAGCAACCTCGATCTGAAGCAAGTCTATCGGGAATTGGCGAAGCGCACCCATCCCGATCTGGCAACGGATGCCGACGATCGCGCGATCCGCAGCCAGCGCATGGTGGACATCAATGCGCTGTATGCGAGGCACGATCTGGAGGGTTTGCGCCAAATCTTGCGGCAGTTGGAAACTCGACGGCTAGCACCGGATGAAACGCCCGAGCAACGACAGAAACGTCTGAAGAACGAACGCTTGAGCCTCGATGCGGCGATCCGCCACACGAAAGTCGAGATTGCCGACCTCAATCGGAATCCGTTGATGGCGCTGAAACTCGATGCGGCAATTGCGCGTTCGCGCGGGCGAGATGTGCTGGCTGAGGTGGCGCAGCAAACTCAAGCGACGTTGGACGAAGCTGAGAGCGAATTGCAGGGATTGATTGCGAAGTTCCGAGAAGTAGTCGAGGCGGCGGGGTTGGCGGAGTGATTTTGGATATAATTGGGGTAGGAGGTTCAGCATGTCCACGGTAATCAACTATCTGGAAACTCTGGTGCGGGAAACGCACAAGACCGAAGCCGAGGTGATGACGCTGGCCTTTGAAACCGGCTTGCGGCAATTGTGGCGCGAGCGCTTGCTCGGCCGCTATTTGCGCGGCGAACTCACGCGCGACGAAGCCATTACGGCGGTTGGCATTGACTGGGTGGAACTGGCCGAGCGTCAGCATCAGGCCATGATGGAGGATCTAGCATGGGCGTTGGAGACGAAATAGCCATCGTCGATGCCGGGCCGTTGATTCACCTCGCCGAAATTGATGCGCTCCGCGCACTGACCGTCTTTAGCAGGTTGCATCTGCCACAGGCCGTATGGGTCGAGACCGTCGAGCAGGGGCGAGTCTCTGCTGATCGCTTGATCAACCTTCAAGTTACCCGCCATACTTTGATTCCCCTTGAGGTCACCCAGTTTTCGCAAACGCAAGATCTGACCGCCTTGCATCGTGGTGAGCAAGAATGCCTGCTCCTGTGTAAGCAACTGAATGTGCCACTCTTGTTGACGGACGATTTGGCAGCGCGGGATGTTGCTAAACGCTTGGGACTGCTGCCCGTTGGATCGCTGGGCGTGGTAGTGCGTGCCTATCGTCAGGGTCTCATTCTGTTGAACGAAGCGGAACGATTCCTCACCGAACTCTATTCGGTGAGTAGCTTGTTCGTTACCAGAGACATTGTTGACATTACAATCCAACAGCTACGACTGGCAAGATGATCGAAGCAACGGATGTACAACGGACATATGCGGTGCAGTGCTCCCGTAAACGGATGGCGGCTCGCGTATTCGTTTATCCGTTGATTATTCGTTGCATTGCTTTGAAAAGCAAAGCAATCGAAGCGGGGAATGTAAGAGGATCGAATGAACCGTTTGACGACTGTGTTCCTGCTTGTGCTGCCAATAGTTATTGTGGCGTGTGCCTCGTCGGTTGTACCGACGGTCGCGCCGACAGTTCCACCAACGCTTGAGCAGGTGCCGACGGTAACCATCGAACCGACACAACAACCGACCCCGACCCCTCCGGAAATACCGGTTCCTTATACCATTATCACCCCAACGCGAGTGGTGACTTTGACCGTCACCGACATCACAGGAACCATTTCGACGCGTGGCAAAGCGGCGATTGTCTGGTTGGCCGATGGGGTGCGGCACTTTGGTATTCTCGATGTGGATAGAGCCACTGTGAGCCAACTGCCGTTTTCTCTTGAAGATAATTACAAGCAATCTGGTGATGTAGTGTGGTCGCCGATAGGAAACGCGTTAGTCTATGAGCAGCACGTTGTTGATAATTTCGGCGTGCACATGGATTATGATATTTTCGGAATCCCAGTTGATGGTTCGAAAGATGGGAAACTACTAAGCAAGAGCCTCCAGTGGTTCAATGGGTGCAATTGGTCACCGGATGGACACTATCTCATCTGTTCATTCCGACCTACTCATCGTGGCACAAGCCTCCCAGATTGTATCCGCGTGTTTGATCCGAGTACATGGAAAATGATTTGTGGGGCAGATGAACAATTGTATTGTATTGATGATAACCATGTTTGTCGACCTTTACCTTTAGGCGATGGAACGCTTTGGATTCCTTCAGCTCTACGCTTGGATGAGAAGCCAACTCTTGAAGCAACAGAAGAAATTCATGGCGGCATCACATACATTCTGTTGGGTGCGAAAATTCTCAACGTGACTTGGTCGCCTTTGAAATAGAAGTGATAAACTGGATGCTCGACTACAGCACTCGGGCATGACGATTGGACAACATACGCACAACATGACCAACGAATATCCCTTAACCACCTGGCGTCTTATTAACACCCACTATCTCGACGGCGCGACGAACATGGCTATCGACGAAGCGATCAGCCGCGCGGTGCAGGCCAATCTTGTGTCGCCGACGCTGCGCTTTTTCGGCTGGCAGCCCGCGTGTCTGTCGTTGGGGCAGGCCCAACCAGGCGGCGATGTCGATCAGGCTGCGTGCCGTGCCGACGGCGTCGATGTCGTGCGTCGTCCCACGGGCGGACGGGCGATCCTGCACACGGAAGAGCTGACCTACAGCGTCATTGCACCGGAACGCGAGCCGCGCGTCGCCGGCACAATCGTGGAATCGTATAAGCGACTGAGCGAAGGACTGCTGAATGGCCTGTTATTGATGGGCGTGCCGACGTGGCAGGTCGAGCAGCCGGATAATCATGATCGCGATCAAGGACCGGTGTGCTTCGAAGTGCCGTCGAATTACGAGATCGTCTTCGATGGCAAGAAACTCGTCGGCAGCGCGCAGATGCGCAAGGCAGGCGTGGTGCTGCAACATGGCACGCTTCCGCTGCACGGCGACATCGCGCGCATCAGCCTGTATCTTGCCAAACATCCTGATCAAGATCGAGTGCGCAGCCGTGCCACGACGGTCGAGGCTGCTATCGGGCGGGTAGTCGACTATGACACGGCGGCCCGGTTGATGGCGCAGGGTTTTGCTGAGGCGCTTCATCTTCAATTGAAAGCGGGTGAACTCACCCCGGAAGAGCAGGCGTGGGCAGAAGAACTGCGACGCGAGAAGTACGCGGCAGACGAGTGGACGTACCGTTTGTAACGAGTAACCAGTAACGAGTAATGCAACGCTGCGCGAATTACTCGTTACTCATTACTGGTTACTCTTCACTTTTCACCCTTCACGTGCTACCATACCCCTATGATTATCGGCACCTGTCTCATCGAATTGCATCTGGAAGGCAACGAATCTTTGAAGGGCAAGCGGGCCTTGTTGAAGCCGCTGCTGGCGCGCCTGCACAAAGAGTTCAACGTGTCCGCCGCCGAAGTGGATCATCACGACGCCTGGCAAGCGGCGTCGATCGCGTTGGCGTGCGTGGCGAATGATCCGGCGCATGTGGAGCAGGTGCTCAACAACGCCGTCCACTGGATCGAGCACAATCGGCCCGACGTGCAGGTGGTGGACTGGCAGGTTGAGATACTCTGATGACGTATTGCGTAGTGCGTGGTGCGTATCACGCCATCGAGAATTATTCCGCATTCCGCATTCAAGGAGTTCGTCATGTATCGCGGTCCCATCTTGTTCCCACTGGTGCTCGTCGCCCTGGGCTTCTTGTTGTTGTTCAGTAATCTCGGTTATATCCAATTTGATTTCTGGCGCTTCGTCACGACGTGGTGGCCGCTGCTGTTGATCGTTTTCGGTCTCGATATTCTGATCGGCTCGCTGCGAATGCGCAACGTCAAAGCGCAGACGCTGGCGCTCGAGCTGGGCACTGCTCCACGGGCCGATGTCTCGATCAACTTCGGCGCGGGCGATCTGACGGTGGGCAAGGCCGCGCCGGGCAAGATCGTCGATGGCGCCTTTGACGGCGAGATGCGCTACGATGCCAAGCCGGATGGCCGCGTGTGGCTGAAACTCGAACCGCTGAATTGGTGGGGGTGGAATCCACGCGGGTATCGGTGGAACGTCGGGTTGACGGATGCCGTGCCATTGAAGTTGAGCCTTGACGGCGGCGCGGCCAATACCAACCTCGATCTGACCGATCTCAAGGTGACTGATCTGCAAATCAAGACCGGCGCGAGCAGTACCGTCGTGCGTTTGCCGAGCGCGGCGGGCCTGACAAGGGTACGCATCAATGCCGGGGCAGCCAGCATCAAGCTGATCGTGCCGGCCGGCGTCGCCGCGCGGGTGCACAGCAGCATGGCCATCGGATCGAATGACATCAATCAACAGCGCTTCCCACGCGCGAGCGGCGATTACGTTTCACCCGATTACGCCACAGCCGCCAACAAGATCGATATTCAGTTTGAGGGCGGAGTGGGATCGCTGGCGGTGACTTAGAGCGAATTCCTAAATGGTTTATGCTCGCAGTCCGCTGCGCGTGGTTACACACCGCACTGCACGCAGTGGGTGCAAGTGTCCGCTGTTTAGCCGCTGGATGTGACCATCCAGCGGGAGCAATGGCGTAAATCAAAACGGGAACCGATCTAAGACCGCGAATCTGCGTTAATCGATTTCAACTGTATGACCGACGAAGAAGCGCAACCTTCATCTCGTTCCCGGCGTAAAGAAAGGCTCAAATGGATCGCATCATTGCTGCTGGCGCTGCTCGTCGCGTGCAGCGGCTGCGGATTCTTCTTCTCGGTGGGCCTGGTTGCACGCGGCGAGTTGACGGCCAGGGTGTTGAACGCCGATGTGCGATTATGGGCCATCAACACGCAGCGCGAAACGGGCCTCGGGATCGATCGGGCGTTTGAGATCCACCCAGCCGATCGATCGTGCAGGCAGCATGACACCACCATCGTGCTGTGGAAGCCCGCGCTCGCCATCGACAGCGTGGCTTTTGACGATTGCAGTTAGATTGGCTTGCGGTTATAATCAGCGCAGACACCCACGAGGCGATAGTCATGCTTACATCTGTAACAGCCGCGGCCATCATTATCTTAGCATTTGAGGCGATGTTGTGCCTCATCATCCCCCTGGCGCTCACGCTTGGCATGGCGTACCTGCTGGTGCGCACGCGCCGATTTTTGCCGCCCAAATTACAGCTGGCTCGCTTGCAGGCGCAGCGTGTGAATGACGCCGTGAATCAACTCGGACAAAAGATCACCGGCTCACTGGCTTCGGCTGAGGCGAAGGTTGCGCAAGCGGAAGCGGTTGGCCGCACCCTATTCAATAAGGCGAAGAAAGATTAACCATGACGCAAGACACAGCGATACCTCCCTCAACGAATGCGCGGTTGCAACGACTCAATAACTGGAAATTGCCGATCATGGTGGGCGGCGGTTTCCTCGGCGCAGCGATCGGCGCGGTGGCCGCCCGCTTGTTCATTCGCTCCGACGAGATTGCGCTCGAACGCGATCGACAGCGCGGGCCGAAAGGCGTGGGCTTTTCGCCCTCACTGCTGTTGCCGCTGGCGATTACGCTGGTCGGCTTGATTCGTGAAATCGGCTCGTTAGCCGGTGAGAAAGCGGAGAAATAGCGATGGGTTACTTGAATGATGGTGCTCGGCCACCCGATTGGAAAATGCGCACGACCCTGATCGGTTCGGCGCTCGGCGCGCTGGCGGGTATTGTAGCGGCTTTCATGTTCACTCGGCGCAGCGAAGAGGTCGGCGAACGGCCCAGCATCCGCCAGACCGATCCTGGATTGATGCTGGCGGCCGGTGTGACGCTGTTCGGCTTGCTGCGCCAGATCGCCGAGTTGGGCGATCGACGCTGATTCAACCCCCGATCGATTCTTCTGCCTCCCACGGCGCTATTGTATGATTGTGCCGTGGGAGTTTTGCGTTTATGAACCGCCCGACTCGTTTTGACGTTGCTCTGCGCGTCGCCCTCTTGTTGATCTTCGTCCTCGCGGTCGAATGGCCTGGCGAGCCGCTGGTAACGCTTGGCTCGCCACAGACGGTCGTCACGAATAACCCCAAAGCCGGAGTGCACACACGCCTCACCGACGAGGGCGCGACGTGGAAGATTCAACGCAACTTGCAGCTGGTGCGTGAGATGGGCGCGCCCTGGATCGTCGAATTCTTTCCGTGGGCGTACATTGAATCCAATAAGAATTCATTCGATTGGTGGCACACCGATCAGGTAATCGATCACGCTCACGCGCAGGGTCTAAAGGTAGTGGCGCGCCTGGGCCTCGTCCCGGCGTGGGCGCGCCCCGATCCGCTCGATAAAGAGACGACGTTTAATTACATCGATCCCGATCACTATGCCGATTTCGGCGACTTCGTCTATGCCTTTGTCGATCGCTACAAGGATCGCGTCGATCACATCATCATCTGGAACGAGCCGAACTTGAGTTTTGAGTGGGGCCTGCGCCCGGTCGATGCGCAGGCCTATGTGGATTTGTTGAAGGTCGCGTATCGGCGCGCCAAGGAAGCGAATCCGAATGTGGTCGTGCTGGCCGGCGCACTCGCGCCGACGATGGAGCCGATCGGCAGCCCGGCGGGCCTGAACGATTTGATTTACTTGCAGCAGATGTATGAGGCTGGGGCGAAGGACTACTTTGATGCGTTGTCGGCTCATGCTTATGGCCTGCTCGCGCCGATGACGGAACCACCCGATCCGAGCCGCGTCAATTTTCGGCGCATCGAACTGCTGCGTGACATCATGCTGCGTAATGGGGATGGTGGGAAAGATGTTTACATCACCGAGGCGGGCTGGAACGACAGTCCGCGCTGGAATCAAGCCGTTAAGCCGCAGCAGCGCATCGAATACACGCTGCAAGCCCTCGATTGGATCAAAGACAAAGATTGGATCAAGATGTTGGCGCTGTGGGCTTTCAGTTACCCGCAGGCCACGCGCACGTTTTCAGACAACTGGACGTTCGTGACGGATGACTTCAGGCCCAAGCCGATCTATGATGAAGTGAAGAAACAATTAGCAATTAACAATGATCAATGATCAATGAACAATCCCACTCCGCTGCGCTCCGGGGACTTCGTGACAAAGCGTAAGATTGCGGTCTTGATACTTTTGGCCTTTGGTGCGGCAGGAGTGTGGTTCGTGCCGGAGGTGACGGCGTGGCTTGAACGCAAGCCGGATGAAGCCTGGGCGCGCATCAAGCAAACGGGCGTGATCAGGTTTGCCATCAATCCGACGTACATGCCGTTCGATGGTCTGGGCAGTCACGGCGATTTCTTCGGGATAGATGTCGATATTGCGAATGAACTGGCGCGACGGTTGAATGCCCGCGCGGAGTTTGTCGTCGCCGGTTTCGATAGCCTGTATGACGTGCTGCGCGTTGGGCAGGCCGAGGCGACGATCTCGGCCCTACCGATCGATCCGGCGAAGTTCGGCATGTGGCGCTATTCGGAGCCGTATTTTGAGGCGGGACAGGTGCTGATCGCAAAACCTGTGAGGTTTACCAAATCCTCACAGGTTTCCATCGCCGTCGAATATGGTTCTGACGCGGATGCGGCGGCGCGCTATCTGGCCCGACGCCGTGAGGGCATAACGATCACGACCACGCAATCGACTGCAGATGCGCTCAAAGCCGTGGCAAATGACTGGGTGGATGCGGCGATTATCGACGGGGTGAGTGCTCGACAGTTGTTACCGAAATATCCTGACCTGGGTATTAGCGAGCAGGTGACGCATGATCCGTACGCCATCGCCATGTGGGGGGAGAGCGATCAACTGGTGGGGGAGATTAATGCAGCGTTGGCCGCGATGGAGGCCGATGGGACGTTGCAGCGAATCGTAGATGAGTGGATGAAGAAATAGCAGAGACCTGGCAGGTTTCCACTGGCTGACCGGGCTTAACCAGATGGTCGTCATGGTCGATGATCAAGCCTCGCTCGCAAGCAGGAGAAAACCTGCCAGGTCTTTTATCGCCTCGGCAATAGATTCCTCACGCGTTCGCGCAACACTTTGCCCCGCCCGATGTAGCGCCGTTTGTCATCTTCCAGCACGACGATGCTGCCCACTGGATACGGCACATCCACACCACGCAGGTCGCCGCCGTTCAGCCACGTTTTGACTTGTTCGCCGGAGAGCGTGAAGCGCTGGCCTGTAAACTGTCCGCTGAATCTGGAGATCAATTCATGCGATGGCACGAAGACTAACTCATGCCATTCGCCGATCAGCATGCCGATGGCGATGCACGGAAAATCCTCGAAGTGCGTCAACAGCTGTTCGGGCACGGCGTAGACTGAATCACCACGCTGCAATAACTCCAGATGCAGATGTTCCAGCATCGGCTCCAGATTGGAGCTATAGGTGTTAAGCAACTGAGCGACCACGGCGCGCTGTGGTGCTTCTTTGAGTGAACTAAACCCGGCTCGATCGAGCGTGCGTTCCGGTGGCGCTGCACCTTCACTCACGGTGGCGCCTTGTTTGCGGATGAGCGCCGCAAAGAAACCGGACGTGTCGTATAGGTGCGGCCACAGGCGCACGGCTTTACTCACGTCGGGATGATATTCGAGATCGCCGTTGCGCGTCACGGCTGGCGCGGGAATGGGCAGCGTCCGCTCGACGGATTCGATCACGAATTGCTGAGGGTAGTGCCGCAACAGCGCATCGATCACCGCCTCGTCTTCTTCGGGCGCGAGGGTGCAGGTGGAATAGACGACTTGTCCGCCGGGCTGCACAGCCTGGAAAGCACTCTCCAGTAGTTTGATCTGGCGGCGTTGCAGCTGCAGTCGTTCGGTTTGCGAAACAAAGCGCGTCTTGCGCCGCTCGGCCGTGCGCAGACTTTCACCGCTGCACGGCGCATCGAGCAGGACACGATCGAACGTGTTGGGAAACCACTCGCCGAAGCGTTCGCCGGGATAGCTGGTCAATGCAGTCGAGATCGATCCCCACGTTTGAAGATTCGAGCGCAGCGCGGCGATGCGGCCCGAGCTGCTGTCGTTGGCGAGGATGACACCCCGATCGTTGAGCTTGGCCGCCAGGTGCGTCGTCTTCCCGCCGGGCGAAGCGGCCATATCGAGCACCAGGGGAAATTCCGCCGCGGCATCAAACATCTCGGCGGGCAGCATTGAGGCGGCGTCTTGCAGATAATAGAAGCCCGTGCGATGTTCGATCGTGCGGCTGAGGCTTTCTTCATTGCCCGTGATTTGCCAGCCCGACTCGCAAAAGGGCACCGGTTGCACTTGCCAGCCATACTCGATCGGCCACGTTGCGCGCGCCGTGGCGAGATCGATCTTCAGTGTGTTGACGCGCAGGGCAGGGGGTAAGGGCCGCGCAATTGATCTTTGAAGTTGGCCAAATTGCTCAGCGCTTAATAGACGTTGATAATTTTCGAGACGATTCGCCGGGGTTGTGATCATGAGCCTAAACAAATCGGACGCCGATCGGCGCATTCACCTGAATCGGCGTCCAAGTCGATACGACTTCTGGTGGGTTGCTCAGGCCAATTGCCTAAACACGTCTGGCTTTTGCTCTGCAATTCGCAGCAATGCAACGGCAGGGCCGCTGGGTTTGCGTCTGCCCTGTTCCCAATCTTGCACCGTGCGCAAACTCACGCCCATCATTCCTGCAAAAGCCGATTGAGATAACTTTAACTTCGAACGAATTATTTGCGGAGGCGCAGGCTCTTTCAGAGTATGATCCCGCAGAACTTTTGTGCCGGCCTTATAAGCCTTCACATCACGAATGCCATCGAGGATTTCTTGACCAATATCACGTTTAGACATTTTGGACTTCCTTTGCGATTTGACGCAGAACATGAGCAGGGATACTTTCTACTTCATTCTTGCTGTAAATGGTTAAAAGCCAGATTTCGTCAGCCTGTTTCTTGAAGTAGTAAATCACTCGCACGCCGCCGCTTTTACCTCTGCCTGACATTGCCCAACGGATTTTTCGGACGCCGCCAGAACCACGAACCACCTTGCCTGATTCTGGATATTGGAGCAAGAAGTTTTGCAGGCCCAGGTATTCATCTTCAGACAGATAATCGTAAAGGTACTTTGTAAGCCGTAGGTGCAAAACTAACATACAAATGCCAAGTGGCATATCGAATTTTCGGCGGAAAATAGAAGGGAAATCCTCGCGTGTATGCTGAGTAGCTAACACTTTCACTTT
>PMCF01000232.1 GCA_003154115.1 Anaerolineae bacterium | reverse complement strand
ACCACAGAATCCGTTAGAGTCAGAGAATTCCGTACAGCACGGTCACAAACATGCTGGACGAATTCATATTGAGCAGTTGGCGATTGACGGCGCGCAGCGTCTCGCCGGGCGAGGTCGCACGTAATGCTTCGGCCCGCAGTAAGCTATACGTCAACGCCATGAAAATCGCCGCCGGCACACCGTGATCGGAAACATCACCCACGACCAGGCCCACGCGTTCCTGATCGAGCTCGATGTAATCAAAGAAATCGCCGCCCACGCTGGCCATTGGCTCAATCAACATGCCGAAGTCCAGGCCGGATATCTGTGGCTTGCTGCGCGGCAGGATGTTGCGTTGAATCTCGCGAGCGATTTTCAATTCGGATTCTAGCTTCTCTTTCTCGATCAACTGAGCCTGCGCGGCTTTGAGCTCCTCGTAGGCCTGCGCGAGTTGACGGTTTTTCTCTTGTAGATCACGGAATGGCAAGATTTTCAGATTCGTTGAGGCGCGCGCTCATGACCTTCAGCAGGCCGTAGGTCAGGCTTGGCTGCCGATAGAGCAACGCGTCGAAATCGGCCTGCGTCATTTCCAATACCTGTCAGGCTGACCGGGCACGTACGCTGGCGGTATACAGATGATCGGTGCTCAGCAGGCTCATTTCGCCGAGGAAGGAACCGGGGCCGCGCAGCCCCAGCGTGCACTCATCGGGGGTGCCCAGCGCTTTGATGATCTCAACCTGTCCGTCCAGCACGATGTAAAACTGACTGGTCAACAAGCCTTCTTGAAACAGCAGTGTCCCAGCGGGAAGCTCACATGAGTGCAGCGAACCGGCCAGATATTCAATCTCGGCCGGCGGCAGCGCCGCGAAGAAGGGCACGTGTGCAATCATTTCTTGTTTCATGTGAGCTCCCGTGGTGTTGGCAGGCCGCCCGCCGCTGGATTAGGGATAAACCCCGATCGCCGGATCGGTTGGCCAGGGCGAGGGCAACGTTACATCGATGATGTTGTTCGCGTACGCCACCTGTTTGAACTTCACCCACTTGGCGCCATTCCACCAACCCGCTGTCGGCCCAGTGCCCGTGTGGGGAATTTTGATGTGGACATCGTCCAGATCCACAAATTTCGCATTCACGTCGCCCAGGTCCAATTTGAGATCTGCCACAATCCGGCCGGGGGTAAACTCATCATCACCTTTCGCGCTCTTGAGTTTACTGGTTTTGTTGAGCGGGCCATCCTTGACATTGACCTTAGGATGCTTGACGTCATCCCACTCGACGGTAATGCTTGATACCGCAACACGCTGCTTGCCCATGACTTCCTCCTGAGATTGATAGTAGAATGAATCGCGCTAAGCTGCGATTTGTTCCCATGCCCCCATGCGGTAACAACATCGCCTTTCGGACCCCGCAGGTCGAAAGGCGCGCGTGAATATTCAATGAGCGGCTCTCTCACTTGGCTAGGGTAAGTGTACTGTGTGAGAGAGAATCGGTCAACCAAAACGACAGGACTGCGTCAAACCAGCGACATGCGCCGATACGCGTCCCATGCGGTACAATCGGCATGATGAATCAACTGGAGGATCTATGCCAACTGAACCGATCCGCGTTTTGCTCGCCGACGATCACGCCGTGGTGCGCAAAGGCATCCGCGAATTTTTGACCGAACCCGGTGACATCGACGTGGTGGCCGAAGCCTCTAACGGCGATGAAGCCATCGCGTTGTTGGAGCAGGAAAAGCCCGATGTGGCCGTGCTCGATATTCAGATGCCCAAACGCAGCGGCATCGACGTATGCCGCCACGTGCGGGCGCAGCACTGGCCGATCGGCCTGCTCATCCTCACGGCCTATGACGACGATCCGTATGTGCTGGCTGTGCTGCAAGCCGGAGCGAACGGCTACGTTCTGAAGACGGCCGACGCCGACGACATCATTCAAGCGGTGCGTGACGTGCACGAAGGCAAGTCTGCGCTCGATCCCGTCATCGCGCGCAAACTGATGGCGCAGCTGGCCGGTCGGGCTGACAACAAACCGATCGAGACGTTGACGCCCCGCGAGATGGATGTCCTCAAGCTGGCCGCGCGCGGCTGCACCAACAAAGCGATCGGCGCGCAGCTCCACCTCAGCGATCGTACCGTGCAGGGCCATCTCGCCAATATCTTCGGGAAGTTGCACGTCGCCACGCGCACCGAGGCCGTGATGCGCGCTGTGTCGTTGGGCTGGCTCACGCCGGAAGAGCCGAACGAATAATGTCACGCCTGCGCGGACTGCTGCCCGGTGTGTTGATGGTGGTGGTGCTGCCGTTGACGCTGGCGCTGATCGCCATTGCCATCGGCGCGACGACCCTGCATCAGAACGAGATGCGCGATCTCATCGCTACGCGCGACGAGCGCGCCGTGCGCGAAGCGGCCAACAGCCTAGCCGAGCGTGTGAGTCATCAAGTGCAGACGACACAGGCCATTGCTGAACTCGTGAGCACCGGCGTCCCATTGGCCGAAGCCGCACAGCGTTTAGGTGCAGCAGCGAGCAATCTTGAGATCGTCTCGGATTCTCCTACGATGTCAGCCACTACCGCATCTAGCGGTAAGATGTTGATCGTAGGACGTTCGTCTGATGGGCGCAGTACGGTGCGAAATGAGTTCACACCACAATCGCTGGATTTGCCTACTTTTGCCGATAACCTGCGCGGTTCGTCTGACCTGCACGTGATATTGCTTAATCACGCAGCACAGTTTTTATATCATAGCGATGACTCACACATGAATTTCAATTCCGCGTGGATCTTTGCACCGGGGTTCGCCAAATCACTGCGCGGCGAAAGCGGTTCCATGTTCATCACCGATCCCGATCGGATGGAATGGGTCGTCGCTTATGCGCCGGTGCCGCAGACAGACTGGGGCTTGATCATCGCCGAGCCGTGGGAGCATGTCGTCAATCCCTTGTTGAGCACTTCGTTGTTGATGCCGCTGGTGTTGATCCCGGCCGTGTTGATCGCCGTGATCGTGGTGATCTTTGGCGCGCGTCGGGTCATTCGTCCCTTGCAGCAATTGGAGACACAGGCCGCGCGCGCGGGGCAGGGCGATTACGCGGCGTTGGCCGGGCCGATCAGCGGCATTAGCGAAATCCAGGCATTGCAGACGACGTTGGTCCACATGGCCAATCAACTGCGCAGTTATCAACGCAGCTTGCAGTCGTATGCGGCCGATGTGATCCGCGGACAGGAAGATGAACGCACGCGCCTGGCACGCGAACTCCACGACGAAACCGTGCAGGCGCTCATCGCGCTCGATCAACGGCTGCAACTGATCGAGCGCACGGCCCGGCGCGATCCGTCCGCAGCATTGGCAAAGTTGACCGATCTGCGCGCGCTGACGGCGGGCACGATCGAAGAGGTGCGGCGCGTGATTCACGATCTGCGCCCGATCTATCTGGAAGATTTGGGACTGGCTCCGGCGATCGAAATGTTTACGCAGTCGCTGGCTCAATCCGATCGGTTGAAGGCCAGCTGCACGATCGAAGGCGAGCTGCGCCGCCTTGCGCCCGAACGCGAACTGGCCGTATATCGCATCGTGCAAGAGGCGCTGAACAACGTGGTGAAACACGCGCAGGCCAAACACGTTCAAGTTCACTTGCGATTTGCCGCTGCATTATCCGTCTCGATCCACGATGATGGCCGCGGTTTTGCCATGCCTGATCGAGTGGATGCGCTGACCGATCGCGGCCACTTCGGTCTGATCGGCATGCGCGAACGCGCGGAGTTGATCGGCGCGCGCTTCAGCCTTCTTTCCTCGCCCGGACAGGGCACGACGGTCGAAATGGTACTGCCATTGCTCTGATCCACTTCAGAAACCGGGTTTCTCCAAGCTAAACGTTCAATTCCATTTGAAAAGTAGAAACCGGGTTTCTTCGATTGGCTGAGTTTTTGATCCCCGCCAGATGGCCTAGCCCAAATCCCGCCGGACAGCTCTGCCGCGCCGAGGCTGAAGCGTCTAGACTGGTGATAGTGAGGAAGGATCGATGGGCTATCACCAGTCAATCGCCGCGACCTGCGAGCAAACCGTCACGGCGCTATCCCACATTCTGATCATGCGGGGCTACCGGCTCGAATGCAGTTTCGATCTGCGCAGCGCGCTGCATAATCAGCCGGACTGCCCTTGCCCCTATCATGGCACCCTCGACTGCCAGTGCCAGTACCTGGTGCTGTTGGCTTATGAGCAAGCTACGCCCGCGCCGCCGATCGTGATTACAGCGCACGAATGCGAGGGGATCACCCACTTGAGCAGCGAGGGCGCACAACTGCAGGTCGATCCCGCCTTGCTGCGCTTGGCGGTCGACGTGGAGCAGATGCAGGATTGAGATAGCGCGTCCTGACTACGTGTTATCTAATCCGCGCCAACGTTGTCTCTCAATCCCCCCAGCCGGTTGTTATCTTGAGGCTTTCAAATAGCGGAAGATCGCTGGGATCGAGGTGGTCGCCAAATGCGGATTAGATAGCGGCGCGTCGATGCGAGACGGCGTTGTGCTTACCTCACCCTGCTCAGCACCATAATCAACAAGAATCACTCGTCCCTCTCTCGAGATGCATTTCGGGAGTGGGGTCAGGGTGAGGTTTCACAACATCTCAACGCGATGGAGCAAAACTCGCTTTTGGGCACGTTTGAAACCGTACAAAGCACGTTCAAAACGCGCTCAGGGTTACATAAAATCGCGCATAGGACATATTCACGCAAAGTGAGTTTTGCGCTATTGCATCTCAACCACCTTCAACACACCATTCTCATAGTGATTGATCTTCCGCCCTGCGAACTTCACCAGTTACTCCGCCCAATCCTTCGCAATCACCTCGGCCTGTTCCAGCACCGTCAGCGTTGCCTTCTCTTGCTTATCCGGCGGATAGCCATACTTGCGCAGAATGCGCTTGACGATGACACGCAGTTGAGCGCGCACGTTTTCGCGCACGGTCCAGTCGATAGTGACATTGTTTCTGACAGCGCGCACCAACTCACGCGCGATCGTGCGCAGCGTCTCATCGCCCAACACCTTCACAGCGCTATCATTCACTTCCAATGCATCGTAAAACGCCACCTCAGTTTCGCTCAACCCTAGATCAGCGTGGCGCGCATCGGCGCTGCGCATATCCTTGGCCAGCGCGATCAATTCTTCGATGATCTGAGCCGTTTCCAATGCGCGATTTTGATAACGTCGGATGGCTTCTTCAAGCATCTCGGCAAATGAACGGGCCTGCACAATGTTCTTGCGACCCCGGCGCTTGATCTCGTCGCTGAGCAGTTTACGCAACAACTCAACCGCCAGGTTGCGCTGGGGCATGTTCTGCACCTCAGCCAGAAATTCGTCAGAGAGGATGGAGATATCCGGCTTCTTCAAACCGGCCACGGCGAAAATGTCTATGACTTGATCGGAAACCAGCGCGCTAGAAACGATCTGCCGGATGGCATGATCAAGATCGTCCCGCGTTTTACCCCCTTCGCTGGGTTCGGACTTAATCAGCGTCGCCCGCACGGCTTGAAAGAAGCCCACATCGTCACGAATCTGTAGCGCTGCGTTATGCGGCACAGCCAGTGCAAAGGCCAGCGACAATTCGCGCACGGCCTGCACCAAACGCCGCTTTCCCTCGGGTTGTTGCAAGATGTGCTCCAGCGCCGCGGGGAGCACACTCAACCGTTCTTGTGGATTACCTGTTATCCATTTCGACCAGTCGAAACCGTGGAACAGATCGCGACAGACTTCATACCTCGCCAGCATAGCCGCGACGGCTTCTTCTTGATCAATGGCCGTCTCACCCTTACCGCCGCTTTTGGTATAGGTTTCTACTGCTTGCTGAAGTTGATCTGCCAGGCCCAGATAGTCGACAATCAAGCCGCCGGGCTTATCCTTGAAGACACGATTCACGCGGGCAATGGCCTGCATCAGTCCGTGGCCGCGCATGAGCTTGTCGATGTACATCGTGTGCAAGCATGGCGCATCAAAGCCCGTCAGCCACATGTCACGCACAATGACAATCTTGAGCGGGTCCTGCGGATCCTTGAAGCGGTGGGCCAGCGCTTCGCGCCGCGCTTTGTTGCGAATGTGCGGCTGCCAGTCAAGCGGGTCTGAGGCCGAACCCGTCATCACAATCTTCAACGCCCCGGCTTCGTCGTCATCACTATGCCACTCGGGCCTAAGTTGAATGAGCGCCTGGTACACATCGATACAGATCCGGCGGCTCATACACACGATCATGGCCTTGCCTTCCATCGCGTTTTGCCGCTGGTCAAAGTGCTTGATCAAGTCTTGAGTCACGACCTTAATGCGCTTTTCCGTTCCGACGAGCGCCGCCAATTGGGCCCATTTGCTCTTGAGTCTTTCTTTTTGCTCAACTTCTTCACCTTCAATCACTTCTTCGACTCTAGGATCAACCTTGGGTCTTTCAGCTGCATTCAGTTCAAGCCGTGCGAAGCGGCTTTCGTAGTAGATAGGAACTGTCGCGCCATCTTGTACCGCGCGCTGAATGTCATAAACGCTGATGTAGTCGCCGAAAACGGCGCGTGTATTCCGATCGGTCAATTCAAGCGGGGTGCCGCTGAAGGCAATGTACGAGGCATGTGGCAGCGCGTCCCGCATGTGTCGGGCAAAGCCATCGATGAAGTCGTACTGGCTCCGGTGGGCCTCGTCGGCAATAACCACGATGTTTCGGCGGTCGGACAATACCGGGTAACGATCACCACGCGTTTCTGGGAAAAACTTCTGAATGGTCGTGAAGATCACGCCACCCACATTGACACGTAGTTTTTCACGAAGGTCAGAACGGCTTAGGGCCTGGGTTGGGGGCTGGCGCAATAATTCCTGGCAGCGTGCAAACGTGCCAAACAGTTGATCATCCAGATCGTTCCGATCGGTCAGCACGACGATGGTGGGATTCTCCATCTTAGGGTGCAGAATAATCTGCCCTGCATAGAAAGCCATCGTCAAGCTTTTGCCGGAACCTTGCGTGTGCCAGACAACACCGATCCGCCGATCGCCCGGCTGCGCCTCACGGTCCGGCTCGGCAAAATAGGTACCTTGTCGTTCACGCAGCACTGTCTGACGCTGCAGGTTGGCGGCACGCAATGTTTCTTCTACTGCCACCTGCACCGCGTGATATTGATGATAACCCGCTATCTTCTTGGACAGCTTGCCGCTTCCATCGTCTTCAAACACGATAAAGTAATGAATGAGATCAAGCCAGCGCTGTTTATCGAAGACGCCCTTGATCAACACTTCGAGTTCGGGTAGGAACTGGGGGGCCAGAGTTTCGCCCGTGATGGTCCGCCACGGCATGTAACGCTCGCGATCTGCCGTGAGAGAGCCCAACCGGGCCGACAAGCCATCGGAGATAATCTGCGCCTCATTGAAGGCAAAGAGGGCTGGAATCTGGGCTTGGTACGTTTGCAACTGTCTGAAGGCCTGCCACATATCGGCTTGTTCATCGGCAGCGTTCTTCAGTTCAATGATGGCCAGCGGCAGGCCGTTGACAAACACCACCACATCAGGTCGGCGCTGGTGGCGATTCTGGATCACCGTGAATTGATTGATCGCCAGCCAATCGTTATTGTCAGGTTGCTCAAAATCGAGAACGCGCACCTGCGCGCCGGCAATACGACCATCGGCGTGTTGATACTCTACCGTCACTCCATCGACCAGCATTCGATGGATGACATGGTTCGTCAGCGCTAGCGAAGAGTGATCGGAATGTGTGAGCTTGCGGAAAGCCTCGTCCAGCGCCTGCGATGGTAAATCAGGATTCAAACGCTGCAAGGCGTCACGGGCTAACGGCGCGAGAACAACATCTTCATACGTGGCACGCATACCGTCTGCTCCGGGTAACAGGTCGCCTCCGGCCAGGACGGTGTAACCGATCTCGCGAAACCAGTTGAGTACGGCTTCTTCAACCACCGACTCAGTGAAGGCCGTCATGGCTGCGCTCCACGCAGGGGCGGCAGGGCCCGAATCCGCTCAAGCCACGTGGCAAAATGCTGACACTCCTCACTAAGCCGGGCTAATCCGATCTTCTGCAAAGCGAGGGGGCCATGGCGTACTTTGTCATAGCCTGGCTGCAAGATACGTTCCAATCGTTTTGAGGGATGAGTCTCTGGCCCGTCGTTGATGTGCTCGGGGCTGGCGCTGGCCGCTCGCACGTCGCGCAGCTGTGCCGTAAAAGAACGCCAGTCGGGTTCAATCGTCGTCAGCTGCTCGACGTCGGTAAAAAGCAGAGCTTCAAACTCATACGGCTGTATGTGGGCAAAAAACCGATCGGAGCGGCAGCCGGCAATCTGAACGATAGATTCATGCAAGCGTGTTTCCAGCAGACTCGCTCGTTGAAGCGGATCACGCACTTTTGTCGCTTCATAAAAGCCGGGGAATTTGTTATTCAAAGCATAGAGATCAAAGAAAGTTGTAACGTAGGTATTTTGGCTCTCGCGCAGCGTGTTCCGCAAGAAGAGCTCCACTCGAGCATAGGTAAGTGCGCCACCGCGCCCATTGACCAAGCGACCTTTGAGGAAGAGGGCGGAGGCCCTCAAGGGCGGCGCCAGCACCTTTTGAACAAAGTCTATCTCAGTCGGACCTTCGCCAACGACAATGACTGTGGTCATTCCGTTGGCCTCCCACCAAAGATATTCATTTTCCACAACTCGCCTAAGGCGTAGTCTTTAAGCCACTCCTGAAGTTCCTCTGGTAGCAAGCGCTTGAAGGTGGATTCTGCCCCTTGTCTATCAACGACGACAATGTGTTGCGGTTCTAAGCCGCTGATCAGCTCGGCCGACTGCGTCGAGACGATCAGTTGCCGGGTCTCAGCGGCTTGCTTGAACAGGCTCGCGAGCAGCGCTAAAGCATACGGGTGCAGGCCCAATTCCGGCTCATCAATGAGGATGGTGTCCGGCTGGAATTCAGTAGGTTGTAGCAGCAGGGTTGCTAAGCCAATGAACCGCAGCGTGCCATCCGATAATTGGCGCGGTCCATACGGGGTGTCTGGATTGCCCGCCTCGAACCATTCCAGATCGATGCGTTCACCCACTTCCGGGCGATAGATGAAGTCACCGAAGAAGGGGGCGGCCAGCCGCACCGTTTGCACGATCCGTTCGTAGTATTCAGGCTTCTGCTCGCGCAGACGGCGC
>PMCF01000060.1:35765-69026 GCA_003154115.1 Anaerolineae bacterium | reverse complement strand
GCACAAAACGCTCGCAATGACGGTGTACCTGCGATCCTCTCATCGATAACGGCACACTCGACGGATTCAGCAGAATCGCAGGGAGCGGATTAGATAGTCGGTCGTCCCTCAGTAATCCGCGCCCAACGAGATTGCTTCGCACAAAACGCTCGCAATGACGGTGTGCCCGCAATCATCTCATCGATAACGGAACGCTCGACGAATTCAGCACCATCGCAGGGAGCGGATTAGATGGTCGAACCCGCTTCAACTCATCTACTGGAAACGGAAAAGTCCCACAACCACCGTGGGACTTTGTTTTGATCCATCAAATCCGTGAAATCTGTGCAATCCGTGTCCTAATCTCTACCCTATCTTCGTGCCGCACTCTGGGCAGAACTTGGCGCCTTTCGCATCCGTGCCGCAGCTGGGGCACTTGGTCGAAGCGGCCGCCCGCTCGATCTTCTCACCGCAGTTGGGGCAGAACTTCGCGCCACCGGTGGGCGTGCCGCACTTGGGGCAGTTGTCGAGCGTGGGCTGGATCATCACCGCGCCGCATTCGGGGCAGAACTTGGTGCCGGGCTTGGCTAACGTGCCATCCTTGGGACAGCGCGCCGCTAGTTCAGTGGCCTTCTTCGCTGCTTCGGCCGCATTTTGGATCACCGCGCCAAAGCCGAATGCGCTCGCCAGACCCTTCACCACACCGGCAGCCTGCTGCGCCTGCGCCTCGGCGATTTCGCCCTTGCGCGGACTATCGTCGGCGCAGAAACCGGACTGCGTATCCCAATCGGAATTGCACACCAATTGATGACACGTGGGGCACTCGTGAAAGACATCGACCACCTGCTTCCAGGCGGCTTCCACTTGCTGCGGAGTCAGTGAGTACTGATAACGGGGATTGTTGTTGTCCACGCTGCTGGCGACCGCGCCGCCCACCAGCGGGACCTTGCGCAAGAAACCGCCTAACACGTTCCGGCCCACGTCGGTGGCGATGGTCTCCGTGACGTTGGGCTGACTGCGATATTCCCGCGAACAGCGATCACAATAAAAAACGGCATACGGTCCTACACCATCGTTGTGCACATCATAACGCGCCATGCGAGTTGCCATGTTTCCTCCAGAAGTTAGTCGCCCCCGCGCTCGTGCGCAAGTATAGCACCGCCTGAAACACCGCACAATGCAGCAAGAGTCCCTATTGCCAGGACGCGGACGTCCCGCGTTTCACTTTTCACTTTTCACTGATTGCCATTCATCAACACGGCCTCGATGTGTCCGTAAGCCCAATCGAGTTCCTCTTTCTTCACCACCAACGGCGGCGCAAAGCGAATCGTGTGCTCGTGGGTTTCTTTGCACAGCAAGCCGCGCTCTTTCAACGCCACGCAGAAACGCCGCGCCCCGCCCGCTTCAGGATACAGTTCCACACCGATGAACAAGCCGCGCCCGCGTACCTCTTTGACATACGGACTCTCGATGCGCTGCAAGCGGCCCTTGAAGTATTCGCCCAACTCCGCCGAACGCTCGATCAGCTTCTCTTCGACCAGCACCTTCAACGCTTCACGAGCCACCGCGCACGCCAGCGGATTGCCGCCAAACGTCGAACCGTGATCGCCCGGCTTGAACACGCCCAACACTTCTCGACTCGACAACACCGCGCTCACCGGATACAGTCCGCCCGATAACGCTTTGCCGATGATGACCATATCCGCGTTGAAGTTCTCCCAATGATGAGCAAACAGCTTACCGGCTCGTCCCAACCCCGATTGGATTTCGTCGGCGATGAAGAGCACGTTGTTCCGGCGGCACAGATCAAACGCTTTGCGCAGATAACCTTTCGGAGGAATATGCACGCCCGCTTCGCCTTGAATCGGCTCGATGATGAAGCCCACGGTATTCGGCGTGATCGCTTCCGCCAGTGCCTTGGCATCGCCATACGGAACCATCTTGAAGCCGGGCGTGAAGGGCCCGAAGCCGGCCTGATACTGCGGCTCGGTGCTCATCCCGACGGTGGTGATGGTGCGCCCGTGGAAATTATCACGACACGCGATGATCTCCGCTTGATCAGCGGGCACGCCCTTGACGGTATACCCCCACTTGCGCGCCGCCTTGATGGCTGTCTCCACCGCTTCCGCGCCGGAGTTCATGGGCAGCATCATCTCGTAACCGGTCAGTTCGCACAGCTCCTTTGCCAGCAGCGGCAGTTGATTGTTGCGAAAGGCGCGCGAGGTCAACGCGACCCGATCGAGTTGATCCTTCATCGCCTGCACGATGCGCGGATGATTGTGTCCCTGATTCACCGCCGAGTAAGCCGAGAGGAAGTCCAGATATTTCTTGCCCTCCACGTCGGTGACCCACGCGCCCTGGGCTGCCTCGATTACCACGTCGAGCGGATGATAGTTGTGGGCATTGTAGCGATCCTCGAGTTCGATATAGTCCTGGGTCTGCATGCTGCGCTCCTTTGTTTCCATGAATCTGGGGTGGGGTGGGATAACGAAAATGTCATTGCAAGGAGGGCTAGACCACTGCACTCGCAATGACATTCTTATGCTCATCATGGAACAATCCCCATCCTTTGGTGGGATGGGGTAATCCCCATATTTTTGCGGGATGATGTTGAGCAACGACTACTGCGTTGGCTCGCCACTCCCCATGAATCTTTTTCTGGGTTGATTATATCACGACTTCACTTCACTAACACTCGATCGAAGAAGCCGACGACCGTTTGCTCATATTCTTTCGGTCGTGCCCACAGGCTGCCGCCATGATCCGCTTCCGGCACCTCCCACCATTCTTTGGGGTCAGGCGCTTGCTCGTAGAAGTAGTGCACGAGCGCACGCCTGTAATCTTGCCCGGTAGCCGTGAACAAGATCGGGCGCGGCGTCATGCGTTTCAGATCGTCGATCACACCCGGGGGAACGGGCACGCCCGTCCGCAGCGACAACCACTTCTCGCCAACCCAATAAGCAACGTCGTAGAAGTTATCCATCAGGCCCGGCATGTCCGGCACATCGCTGATGCGCGCGAAGCCGGGTTCTTCAGCCACGACCGCCTTGAGTTGATCAGACTGGGCCGCGGCCCGCAAGGCGATCTGCCCGCCGATCGAGAACCCGAGTAGGCCGATGCGTTGAGGATCGATCCCCGATCGGGTTTGCAGATACGCCAAAGCCAGCGGTACATCGTTCACATCCAACCAGCCGAAAGTGCGCTGCGCACCGCCGCTTTCGCCCGACGCGCGCTCGTCATACAGCAACACGCCGTAACCATGCTTCGCCAACAGCGCCGCCCGATTGAGCATTTCGAGACGGTTGCCACCATAGCCATGCAGCATGATGATGGCCGCGCGATTGCGCGAGGGAAGATACCAACCTTTAAGCGGAATCCCGTCACTGGTCGTGAGAGTGACCTCTTCGTAGGCCAAGCCTTTATCACGTGGAGTCACACCGCCCAACGAGGTCTGAGCCGGTTGAGCATACGCTTCCGTTGCGATAATTACATAGGCCCAATAGCCAATGAACAAACCGCCGAACACGCCGACGATCAGCAGTTTGAGCCAGTACCGACAACCACGCCGTTTTGAAAGCGTTGGCGGCATATTATCCGCTCGGATGATCATGAAGCTGCGCGGAATGAGCTTGGGCCGCCTCATACAAGCGGGCATTGGCAATCGCCACTGCGATCTGATCGGCCAGGGTCTCCATCACCTTCACATCGTTCTCATCAAAATCGTTGAACTGCGGACTTTGCACATCGAGCACACCCACCGTTTGATCGCCCACCTGGATAGGCACACTCAATTCAGAACACGTCGGGATCATTTGGGGGTAGTAGTTGATGTAGAGCGGCTCGTTATTCACGTCGTTGGCCCACAGCCGGGTGCCATGTTCCGCCACCCACCCGACCATCCCACGCCCTTTTTGGACGCGGTGCCCGGGCGGAAACAGACTGACAAAATCGCCGGCGCTGGCCTTCATCACCAATTCGGATCGATCGTCGTCCACCAGAAACAGCGCGACGTGATGATAACCAAAACTCTCTTGCACCAGGTGCGCCGTGCGATCGAGTACCTGGGCCAATCCCAGAATGGCGGCGATCTTCCGCCCGATGTCACTCAGCAATTCCAGCTGGGCCGAGCGGCGAATCAACGCCTGCTCCACGCGCTTGCGTTCGGTAATATCACGCCCGATCGTCAACACCGCCGGCCCACCGGCGTAGTCGATCAGGCGGCTGTTCAACTCAACGGGAAAGCGCGTGCCATCGCGCCGCACATGAATCGTCTCGCAGAACAGATGCCCGTCTTGCTGCAATTTGGTTGTGCGCTGGGGCAACCGATCGTGCAACTCCGGCGCGGTGATGTCGGCCGGCGTCATGCGCAGCAATTCCTCATGGGTATAGCCCAACGACTCACACGCCACATGATTAACGTCCAGATAACGGCCGGTCAAGTTGTGAATGAAGATCGCGTCACCGGCATTGTCCACCAACGTCTGATAGTGATACTCACGTTCACGCAGGGCCTGCTCGGTGCGAATATTCTCCGAGAGATCTCGCAAGATCCAACGCAGCCCGCTGATTTGACCCGCCCCATCGCGCGCCGGCGTGATGGTGAAATCGGCCGGGAAGGAGGCCCCTTTATAGACATGCAGCTGAAGCTGGCCGCGGATGATCGGCAAGCGCCGATCGGCGCGCGCCCGATCGGTCGTGCGCCAGGCCGCCACATGAGATTCCAGCGTGGCACGTTCTGCTTCGTTCATAAACAGCAGCAGCGATTTGTGCACTAAGAAATCGTGCCGCACGCTGAGCAAGGCAGCCGCCGCGCGGTTCGCTTCGATAATCACGCCGTCGAAATCGGTCAACAGGTAGGCATCCGGTGATAATTCAAACACTTCATGATACCGGCGACGTTCGGCGTCCAGCGCCTGACGCAGCGTCGCTACTTCATTCGTCTGTCGGCGTAAGTCTTCGACCGTGATCCGCAAATCCGCTAGTTCGCGCTGCACTTCTTGCGACTGAGCAGCCGTGAACAAGGGTTCGGACGCACGCGTATTCGCTGGGATGAGTTGTCGATCGGATTGTTCGGTAGAGTGGTCGAAAGTCTTGTCCGGCATCATGATACCTCGGTAAGTGCAACCCAATGGTCAAGTGAGTTTTTGGAGCCTGTCCTAGCAATTCCAGTATATCTCATCTTTTTGACTTTACCTAACATCCCTTGTCAATCACTCGCCACCAGCCTCACCGCAAAACAACTCCCTGCCCCCCACCGGCTTTCGACGCTGACCGATCCGCCGCAGCGCAGACAGGCCATCATCGGCGTGAGCCAGCTGATGGCCCGACGCAGCCAGTTCGCACGATGACCTGCGCCAGATCGGGGGTGTCTTCGACCAGGAGAATTTTAGTCATGATGTCAGGCGAGGCTGCTATTATTTTTTGCGATTCTTCTTGCGCGTCTTTTTGGCCTGTTTGTGCTTTGCCTTCTCGTTCTTCGCAGCCTTGCCGCCCAACGGCCGCGGGCGTTTTGTTTCATCCGCCACCGCCTGCAAGAGTTCCTCCGGCTCCGGTGGAAAGCTCTTCAAAAAATAATTGGGGCGTGGTGTTTCACGTTCGGCCTTCAAGCCAAACTTGATCTGCACATCTTCCCAGTCGCCCATAATCATCTCATCAACCGCACCGGCAGCAAAGGCTTGCTCGATCACAAACAGTGCTTCCTGCGCCTTTAAGTCCACGAGATCGGAAATCAAGAACCCATTGAACCCTTCATCCTGCACATCAAACTGTTGGAGTTGTTGCAAGAGAATCGCCACGATCTCATCTCGGGTCGCCGGATCGTGTTCGGCTACACATCGCAGAGCGGAAGTGGCGGCAATGCGTGCTCGATCGAGGTGTTCATCGTCCTGTAGGTAGGCCGTCAGGTCTGGAAGCGCTGTGCGCCCAATTAAGCCGAACACCTCAGGTAGTTCATCCAACGCATAGTCGTCACTTTTAATATCATCAGCAAAGCGCTCCAGCAGTTCAAGCAAAGGTTTCAGAGCCACCTCGGCACGTAGCTGACCCAACGCGCGCCAAGCATGCACCGGCGCCCAAACTTCCAAACTATCCGAGTCGGCAAAGTGCAAGTCTTCGTCCGCCGCCATACGAATCAGCTCGGGCACATGTTCGGAGGCCAGCCCCAGTTGAAGGTAATCCGGCCACTCACGCATAGTTCGGCAATCGCCGTAAGTCAACAAGCGATCGACCGGTGGTGAGTAACGATACGGTTCGTTTGTCATAGTGCCCCTTTCACTTCGGCCACACTGCTTCATAGGCCGCGAGGATGCGATCGATCGTCTGGTTGAGCTGCTCATCTACCACGCGATTGGCTGGATCGCTGTCAAACCACGCGACGATCTCCTGCGTGCCCTGCGCAAAGGGAATCGCCGCCACGTAATCGGGCACCAGCCGCTTGATCTTGGTGTTGTCGAAGATCATGCTGTACGCCTTGTCGCCCAGCAGGCCATCACCCCAATCCTTGTCATACGCCGCGATCAGCTCCGACGGCACATGCACCAAGTGCGGCGCTACAACGCCCGCGGCGCGCGCCATGAGCCGATAGATCTGATCCCACGTCAGCACCTCATCGGACGTGATGTGGAACGTATCGCCAATCGCCCGATTGTGTCCCAGCAACCCCACAAATCCCTTGGCAAAATCCTTGTGATGCGTCATCGTCCACAGCGAGGTTCCGTCACCGTGCACGATCACCTTTTGACCCTTGCGCATCCGATCGATCATCGTGTAGCCGCCTTCGATGGGGCACAGCGTCTTGTCGTAAGTGTGCGAGGGGCGTACCACCGTCATGGGGAACTTCTCTTCGCGATAGGCGCGCAGCAAGCGTTCTTCGCAAGCGATCTTATTGCGCGAATACAGCCACACCGGATTGTCGAGCGGCGTCGATTCGAGGACGGGCACATTGGCGGGAGGTGTCTGATAGGCCGACGCCGAACTGATGAAGACGTACTGCGTAGTACGGCCGCGAAACAGATCGAGATCGGTTTCGATGTGATCGGGCGTGAAGGCGATCCAGTCGACCACCGCCTCGAAGGTGTGATCGGCCAACGCCACCCGCGCCGAATCGCGATCACGAATGTCGCCGTGCAATACCTTCGCCCCCGCAGGCACGGGACGCTTCGTCGTCTGCCCGCGATTGAGCAGGTACAACTCGTGGCCGCGTTCGATCGCCAACTGCGAACACGCCGAACTGATGATGCCGGTTCCGCCGATAAAGAGGATTTTCATAGTGCTAACGCTCCAGAATTTTTTGTTTCAGACGTTTGTAAGCAAGATAGCCTAGGCCAGTGACGAGGCTGAACAGCGGGGATGTTATGCGGCATCGAAATAATGACGCAGAACTCACTCAGCCGCACGGGTCTGGGCTAGCGCTTGTGCTGGCGTCAACTGACCCCGATCAGTGCGGTCAAAATCAGCATCAAAAGATACAATCCCGGCGTTGTCCTGTTCGGCGGCCACATACTGATACGCATCGTCAAAGTCAAGCCGGAATTGATTGATGATTTCGACAACCCGTGCCATAGAGTCCGGTTCGACCGAGACCAGTTCGACAGCATCGCCGCCGAAGACATCGTCCACAAATTGAATCAGCACCTCGGGCCGCCGCAGGCGTGTCAGGATCACGCCGATCGAGTGTAACGTGAAGTCCGTCATCAACAAGGAGCCGGGCGGCATCCCGGCGAGAAACTCGCCAACTTCAGCCGCCCGCGCCTGTCCCAGTAGTTGCTCCAGCCAGATGTTGGTATCTACGATCACCATCAGTCGCCTCGCCATTCATTGGCCTTGTGCTGCAACTCGACCGAGGTGTACTGTTCGCGCTGCTCACGTAATGCGCCTGCCCAGTCCTGGCGCAAACCTTGTTTTGTCGCGCGTTTTTGTTTGTGCCACAAAAACTCGGCAAAGTCGCGCAACTCCAACCGCGCCTGCGGCGTCAATTCCTTTACCAATTCTTCCAAGGGTTTCAGCGCAACGCTCATAGCCGCCTCCTTACCCGCAGCGCTTTCGCCTTTTCGCCGGGCGTCAACGCCAGCAGTTGTTTTTCCAGTTCTTGAAACGTCATGGTGGGCCTCCTATTCCCAATCTTCGAAGCGCAGTCCGGCGACGCGGCCAAACTCGTCGACGTTGTGGGTGACCAGGGTCAGGTCGTGCGCGAGCGTGATGGCCGCAATCATCAAATCGTTAGGCCCAATCGGCGTCCCGGCGCGGGCCAATTCGGCTCGAAGACGGCCATAGATTTCGGCGGCCTGATCGTCAAACGGCAGGCTGCCGAAGTTTGCAAAGAAGTCGTTCAGTTGAACCAGGTTGCGCGCCGGGAACGAACTGCGTTGTACGCCGTAATAGAGTTCCGCCTTGACCACCGCGCACAACACCACATCCGCGTAGCGAACCGACATCAATTTGCGGCCGGTCTGCGAATCCCGATCGCGCAAGAAAGTCACACACGCGTTTGTGTCGAGCAAATATTTCATGTCAGTTCAGTCCGCGTTTCGTAGTCGCCCTCCGGCTCAATGTCAGGGAAGTCCGGCATGCAACCCGCAAAGCGCTCAAAAAAATCAGCCGGCCACCCCGGAGCCTTTGAGCCGACCGTCGATTGTTTATGCCACAAAAACTCGGCAAAGTCGCGCAACTCCAACCGAGCTTGCGGCGTCAATTCCTTCACCAATTCTTCCAAGGGCTTCAGCGCAACGCTCATAGCCGCCTCCTTACCCGCAGCGCTTGCGCCTTTTCGCCGGGCGTCAACGCCAGCAGTTGCTTTTCCAGTTCTTGAAACGTCATCGCAACCTCCTGCTGCCTATATTCTATCACGACGAACAAAGACCTGGCTCGGTCGCCAACCGCGAACATGCCGAACTGATGATGCCGGTTCCGCCGATGAAGAGGATTTCATAGTATCGTTGCACTCCAACAAAAGTTGATGTACCGTTTGCTTAGGATTATTCTTCTTCAACTACCAACGCCCAGATTCGCTTGAGCGGCAATTCGCTATGCAGTTCTTTGGGTAATTGATCATAGTTGCGCTCAATCGCGGCAATGAGATCATCTGCATCCCACAAGCGAACGGAAAAGAAACTCTGCCGTGCTTCCTTGAGCGCCACATTATTGAAGCCGCCCCAACATACGAGCAGCCCTTCCTCGGCCTTGAAATTCACCATCGTGCCTAGCAACGTGCGCAGGATCGTCACATCCGCCGGCGCAAGTGAAGATTTGACCTGCACGCATAATTTTGGGCCATCAAGGCCGAACGAACCGCGCCGCGCCAAAATGTCCACACCACCATCTGGACCGGGCGGCGAGAAGTGAGTGACGTAGCCTTCTGCTTGCAATACCGCATCGACCAAGCGGGCTAGATCATGCTTTTTGAAATTGGCTTCGATGTGGGCCCGTATCTGATCGCGGGCAAGCTGTTCAACGGCGATCTCATCACTCTGTTCAATTTCGGCTATATTATCGCTTTCTTCATCCGGTTCGTAGCCGGGATCGGCTTTACCATTTAGGATGGCCTGAAAACGTTCTACCGCATTGAGCCGTTGAATTTGGCACACGGTCATCGGTGGAAACAAATTGAGCAAGTCTTGCTTGAACTCGCCGCGCGGCACGTTAGGTCGAATCCATTCCACTTTGCGAACATGACGAATGTCGCCCAGATCAGTACAATACTCGTATGGGCCGGTGACACGCGCCAGCGCGACTTGTGGCTGCCCCTTCAACGGCATCGCGATAATGTCGCCAACCTGCATGCGATGCGCAAAACTGTACACCTGCGCAAAAAAGGTACCCACGCGTGCTTTGCTGGCAGCCGGATAAGTGGTTTCCACTAATTCACGCATAGCAGCCTTAGTGTTGGCTTTGTTCAAGTTAGGCATTTCAAAAAATCCGAGGCAGGCAAGGCATTTTTCAATCGCAATGGTTTCAAACTCACCGAGTTTACCGCCACGCACCATCCAAATATTCATACCTCACTCCTTGTCCACATGTACGTTTCCGTCTGCGCATCTGATTATAGCACCGCCCGGTAGTGATGATCTCGATTTTCTTAACACATCAGATGCTTGACTAGAACACCACATTAAAAATCGCCGCCCTTTCATCTCTGCGTGTTATAATTTTCTTTCGCAGCACCGTTGATCCACCAACAACCAACTACCAGCCACTAGCAACCAAGAACCAACCATGACACAAGAATTTATCTCCGTCCGTGGGGCGCGCACCCACAACCTGAAGAACATCAGCGTGGATATTCCGCGCAACAAAATGGTCGTCATCACCGGCCTCAGCGGCAGCGGCAAATCGTCGCTGGCTTTCGACACGATCTTCGCCGAAGGGCAGCGCCGCTATGTCGAATCGCTCAGCGCCTATGCGCGGCAGTTCCTCGGCCAGATGGAGAAGCCCGATGTCGATCAGATCGAAGGGCTCAGTCCGGCCGTGTCGATTGATCAACGCGGGGCTAGCAGCAACCCCCGCTCGACCGTGGGCACGACGACGGAAGTCTACGACTACATGCGTTTGCTCTATGCGCGGGTCGGCATCCCTCACTGTCCCGTCTGCGGGCGCGAGGTGCAGCTGCAAAGCGCCGATCAGATCGTCGATGCCGTCGCCGCCCTGCCCGAAGGCCGCCGCATTCAGATTCTGGCGCCGTTGATCAAGGATCGCAAGGGCCATCATCAGCAGGTCTTCGAGGACATCCGCAAAGCGGGTTACGTGCGTGTGCGCGTCGATGGCAACTTGCAGGACGTCAACGACACGATCGAACTCGACCGCTACAAGAATCACACTATCGAAGCGGTGGTCGATCGCCTGATCGTCAAGCCGGAACTGGAACGCAGCCGACTGGCTGACTCGATCGAGACGGCGCTGCGCCTGGGCGATGGCGTGGTGATCGTCAACGACGTCACCGACAAAGAACCGATCGATCACATTTACAGCGAGCGATTTGCCTGCGCCTACGACGGCACCAGCCTGCCCGAAATCGAGCCGCGCACCTTCTCGTTCAACACGCCTCACGGCGCTTGCGAAGAATGCCAGGGCCTGGGCAACAAACTCCAGATCGATCCCGAATTGATCGTGCCCAATCCCGATCGATCGCTGAACCACAACGCTATCGCCGCGATGGAGTGGAATAACGAAGGTCGCAACAATACCGACGATACCTATTACTGGCAATTGCTCAAAGCCACCTGCGATCATTACGAGATCGATATGGATGCGCCGTGGAAGACGTTGAATGACGCGCAACGCGAGATCGTGTTGTACGGCAGCGGCGACGAAAAGATTCCGGTGAAGTATCAGAATCGCCTCGGCGATCAACGCATCTATCAGACCACCTTCGAAGGCATCATCAACAATCTGCGCCGCCGCTACCTGGAGACGACCAGCGATTACATCCGCAGCAAGATCGAAGGCTACATGGCGCAGGTGCCCTGCCCGGCCTGCCACGGCAAGCGGCTCAAACCGGCGGCGTTAGCGGTGACCGTCGGTGGGCGCGGCATTCAAGAGATCACGTCGCTGCCGGTGGTGCATGCACTGGAGTGGGTGAAGTCGCTCAAAGGTGACAAGCGTCCCGAGCGGAATGGCGGGCGTGTTTCGACTTCACTGCGTTCCGCTCACGCGCAGCGTGCGCCCGCCATGGAGTCGAAGGACGCACCGCCCGAAGACGCGCGCAATGTCGCCTTAACCCCGCGCCAGATGACGATTGCCAAACAGATCGTCAAAGAGATCTCCGCGCGCTTGCAGTTCATGGTCGATGTGGGCCTGGACTATCTCACGCTCGATCGGGCCACGGCCAGCTTATCGGGTGGTGAAGCGCAGCGCATTCGTCTCGCCACGCAGATCGGATCGAGATTGACCGGCGTGTTGTACGTGCTCGACGAACCCAGCATCGGNNAGCATCGGCCTGCATCCGCGCGATCAGGCGCGCTTGATCAAGACGCTGCAATCGATGCGCGATCTGGGCAATTCGGTGCTGGTGGTGGAGCACGACGAAGATACGATGGAAGCCAGCGACTGGATCGTCGATCTGGGTCCCGGCGCAGGCGAGCATGGCGGCCGCATTATCTTTGAAGGCACGTATGACGACATCCTCAAAGATAAAACGTCGTTGACGGGCGGTTACCTGTCGGGCCGCTTGAGAATTGAAATACCCAAAGAGCGCCGTAAAGGCAACGGGCAATTCCTCATCGTGCGCGGCGCGAAAGAAAACAACCTCAAGAACATCGACGTCGAGATTCCGCTGGGCATGATGGTGTGCGTGACGGGTGTCAGCGGCTCGGGCAAATCGACGCTGATCGTGGAGACGCTCTACAAACGTCTGGCGCAGATGCTGCACGGCGCGCACGAGAAAGCGGGCAGCAGCGCCGGGCTGGAAGGCGTGCAGCACATCGACAAGATCATCAACATCGATCAGACTCCGATCGGGCGCACGCCCCGCTCGANNTCGAACCCGGCCACCTACGTCGGCTTCTTCAACGACATCCGCGATCTGTTTTCCGAAATGGCCGAATCGAAAGTGCGCGGTTACTTGCCCGGGCGTTTCTCGTTCAACGTGAAGGGCGGGCGCTGCGAAGCGTGCGAGGGTCAGGGCGAGATTCAGATCGAGATGCAGTTCATGGCGGACATGTACGTGCTGTGCGATGTGTGCCACGGCGCGCGCTACAATCGCGAGACGCTGCANNAAGAACATCGCCGAAGTGCTGAACATGACCGTGAGTGAAGGGCTAGAGTTCTTTGAGGCTATTCCGTCCCTCCAACGCCGGTTGAAGACGCTGGAAGATGTGGGCCTAGGCTACATCCGATTGGGCCAACCTGCCCCGACGATGTCCGGCGGCGAAGCGCAGCGCGTGAAGTTGAGCAAGGAACTGAGCAAGCGCGCCACCGATCACACGCTCTACATTCTCGATGAACCCTCGGTGGGTCTGCATGCCGCCGACGTGCACAAGCTGGTCGAGGTGTTGAACCGCCTCGTCGATCAGGGCAATACCGTCTTGATTATCGAGCATCACCCCGACATCATCAAGGTGGCCGACTGGCTGATCGATCTGGGTCCCGACGGCGGCGAGCGCGGCGGCACGCTCGTGGCGCAGGGGACGCCGGAACAGATCGCCACGAACAAACAGTCGTATACGGGACAGTTCTTGAAGAAGCATCTGCAGGCAAAGCGGTGATATAATCTGCTTCCGTTGGTCTGAGAATTCGGCCAGTGACGTGTCGCTGGTGGATTACCACAGTTGAGGGGGCTCATGATTCCAGAAAATCGTATTCCGACTCACCCGGGCGAAGTGCTGCTTGAAGAATTTCTGCTCCCGCTGGGAATTTCGCAAGCGGCCTTTGCGCGTCACATCGGCGTGCCGCCCCAGCATATCAGCGAGATCGTTCGCCAAAAACGGGCTATCACTTCGACCACGGCCTGGCTGTTTTCGCAAGCGCTGGGGACGTCGCCCGAACTTTGGCTTAACCTGCAAACAACCTACGATTTGGCAACGCATCAACCCAAACGGCGCGTGGCACGCTTGGCGATAGCGGCCTCGTGAAGTTACATGCGATGTGATAATCTGGACAGAAAGCAGAGCCATGACCATCACCCCATTTCTCGAAACCGTTCGCCAAGCGCTTGGCCCTGATGCCGCCCGCGACTTAGCCGCCTGGCTTGAACAGCGCCTTCAGACGCCAGAACCGCCCATCTCTGCTTTCGTTGCCCGGCAAAAAGTCAATGTGCTTATGCTGGAACAGGTCAGTCACTTGCTGCTGGCTGACGATCCTGAATTGGTCATGCGCGTCGATCGCAAATGGGTCTGGCGCGTGCCTATTGACCTGACCTATCCCTCGCTGGGCCGGGTTGGTCGCGTCGGTGAAATTGAGGTTGACGCCCAACATGGCGAAGTGCATTATACGGAAGCCCTGTTGAATCAGATTCGAGCTAAGCTGCAGCAGCTGGCCGACCAGGTCCTGCCCTCGGCCTCATGAGCAATGGGATGGCGTACTGGCCGCCTGGGCTGAGTTTGGTTATCGTGGCGCGGCAATTACCGGAGCACGATAATCCTGGCAGCCGTCGCATGAATTGCCGCGCTGCCACAATGTGACGATCATCCCGCTTACTCCGTTACATTTGATGTACCCCTGATTTGCAGTTTCGGGTTACACTAGAGTAGAATCACAACCATCCCGATTGACCCGGAGCGACCCTTGAGCTGCCTGTGCCATAGGCTGATTGCAGCCCGGATGATGAGCGTGGCTAGCCGCGAAGGGAATAACTATACCTACTGAAAGCCAAGCGATCTGAGTATCTCAGGTCGCTTTTTGTTGCTCAAACCCCCAACCCATCTTGAAGGAGAGAACCCATGACTGAATCCAAGAATCCTTTTGAACTGGCGCAGGCCCAATTCGATCGCGGCGCAGCGCTGCTGGATTTGCCGCAAGAAGTCCGCGACATCCTGCGCCAGCCGCTGCGCGAATTTCGCTTCCAAATTCCGGTGCGTATGGACGACGGCAGCGCCCGCGTCTTCTCCGGCTTTCGCGTGCAGCACAACGACGCGCGCGGTCCGGCCAAGGGCGGCATTCGCTTCCACCCCAACGAAACCGTCGACACCGTCCGCGCCTTGGCCATGTGGATGACGTGGAAGTGTGCCGTGGCCGATATTCCGCTAGGCGGTGGTAAGGGCGGCGTCATCGTCAATCCGTCGACGCTGACCGTCAACGAGAAGGAACGCCTGTGCCGCGGCTGGGTCGATCAAATGTGGCAGAACCTCGGTCCGCGTATGGATGTGCCCGCGCCCGACGTCGGCACGACCCCGCAGATGATGGGCTGGATGATGGACGAATACTCGCGCCTGACCGGCGAATACTCGCCAGGTGTCGTAACGGGCAAGCCGGTGGACATTGGCGGTTCAGAAGGCCGTACGGAAGCCACCGGCTACGGCGTGATTTTCGCGGTGCGCGAAGCGATGAAGCATCTGGGGATCGATTCGAAGATCAGCACCGCCGCGATTCAAGGCTTTGGCAACGTCGCACAATATGCCGCCATCGCCTTCCGCGAAATGCTGGGCGGCGCAGTCAAGTGCGTATCGTGCTATGACCAGCGGGATCGTAAGTCGTACACCTACTCGAATCACGACATTGATCCACACTTTTTGCAGACCATTACAGATGAATACGGATCAATCGATAAGACGAAAGCCGCCGCCGCGGGTTACACCATCGAAGAGGGCGATGCGTGGCTGTGCAAAGACGTCGACGTCTTGATTCCGGCAGCGCTCGAAGGTCAGATCAACGCCGAAACAGCCAAATGCATCAATCCCAACGTCAAGATTCTGGCCGAAGGCGCGAACGGTCCGACCACGCTGGAGGCTGACGAGATCATCAAACATCACGGCATTTTCCTTATCCCCGACTTCCTGTGCAATGCCGGCGGCGTGATCACCTCTTATTTTGAATCAGTCCAGAACGATATGAATTACTACTGGGAGAAAGAAGAAGTGCTGCAACGGCTCGATCAGAAGATGACCAGCGCCTTCTATGGGGTGCTCAACATGGCGCAGGATCGCCAGGTTTACATGCGCGATGCAGCTTACTTGGTCGCCATCGATCGTGTAGTGCGCGCCATGCGGTTCCGTGGCTGGGTTTAGCAATGACATCTTTCCTACCGCATAGGTGACATTTGGCTCTAAGTGGCACATGAGTTGGCGAGTACATTGATACTAGCGCTCGGCTGCCCGGGACTACCAACTGAATATGACCGCTCCCGGGGAGCCTTCTCTTTTCCCGTTTCCTCACTTCTGTCAGCGCGCTCAGAAGTGGGGAAACTAACCGCGTGTTCCTGAAGGAGGACACCATGATTACACCCGTCCTGGAGGAAAAGAAAATCAACCCCTTCGAGGTGGCTCAAGAGCAGCTCGATGAAGCGGCTGCCCTGCTCCATCTCGATCCGGCAGTGCATGAGTTTCTGCGTTGGCCCATGCGGGAACTGCATGTCACGCTGCCGGTCAAGATGGACGACGGAATCACCAAGATTTTCCACGGTTTCCGCGTCCAGTACAACGATGCCCGCGGTCCGACGAAAGGCGGCATCCGTTTCCATCCCGATGAAACCATCGATACCGTCCGGGCGTTGGCGGCCTGGATGACGTGGAAGACGGCCGTGGTCGATATTCCACTCGGCGGTGGCAAGGGCGGCATCATCTGCAACCCCAAAGCCATGTCTCCTAACGAACTGGAACGCCTGAGCCGCGCCTACATCCGCCAGGTGGGCCGCATCCTGGGCCTGGAGAAAGACGTCCCCGCTCCCGATGTGTATACCACGCCGCAAATCATGGCCTGGATGGTCGATGAATTCTCATTCATGCAGGGCTACAATGAATTCGGCATGATCACGGGCAAGCCGCTGGCTTTAGGTGGCTCGGCCGGGCGCGGCGATGCGACTGCGCGGGGCGGCATCTATTGTCTGCGCGAGGCCGGCAAGGCCCTGGGGCTCAACCTCGATGGCGCCACGACCGCGATTCAGGGTTACGGCAATGCCGGAACATTCGGGCACAAGCTGGGCGTCGAACTGCTCGGCCTGAAAGTCGTCGCCGTTTCAGATTCCAAGGGCGGCATCTACAACGAGAAGGGTCTGGACTACGACAAGGTCATGACGCATAAGAACCGGACCGGATCCGTTGTCGGCTTCCCCGAGGCCGACCTCATCACCAACGAAGAGCTGCTCGAGCTCAACGTGACCGTGCTGATGCCATCGGCACTGGAGAGCGTGATCACCGCAACTAACGCGGATCGCATCAAGGCGAAGGTGAGCGTCGAACTGGCTAACGGGCCGACGACCCCTGATGCCGATAAGATTCTGTACCACAACGGCGTATATGTCATCCCTGACTTCTTGTGCAACGCCGGCGGCGTGACCGTTTCCTACTTCGAGATGGTCCAAAATGCCTATGGTTACTACTGGGATGAGCCGCTTGTACACGAGCGGTTGGATAAGAAGATGACCACCGCGTTCCACGCGGTGCACCTGACAGCCCAGGAATACGAAGTGCACAATCGGGTGGCCGCCTATCTGGTAGCCGTCAGTCGCGTGGCCGAAGCGGTGCGCTTGCGCGGTTGGGCCTAGTCGCTTAGCGGTTCGATCGAATAGTGAAGGAGACGGAAGGGGGCGGGCCGGCACTGGCTCGCCCCCTTTTTCTGCAGCGCGAGAAACAAGCGCGCAAGTGGTAAACTGCTCGGAGAGGACACCACCACTATTCCTCGCGCTGCCAAACCTTGAGCGGTGGCGCAAACGGCGATGTCAGCAATTTGGCGAAGCCAATGCGCTGTTGAATATCTTGCTCGGTGATCAGATTCACGTCGAGAATGAAGGCGCGCTCCCTGAACAGCGGCGACGGCAACTCCTTCAAGCTGGCCAGCAAGGCCCGATCGAGCGCGCCAATGAACGCCTGCAGTGCCGCCGACGGCACGGAAACGTGGACGAGCAAATGCGCCGTCACATCCAGCGGTAGTTCCCCGCTGATTTCGGCCTCGGGGTTCAGATCGGCCTCAACCGCATAGACGGCCAACACGTTGCGATCGGTGGCGGCCAGCACCTCTGCTATCTTCGACTCCAATCCATACTTGAAGATCTCCAAGAAATCACGGCGGCCTAACAAACTCATCAGTCCGGCATCCTCGCCGTCCACTTGTTGTCGAGCGAATTCTACGGCGTCGTCGCGAATCGTCTCGGCCACTTCATCGATCGGCCATACTGCCAAAGTCACGGCTTCGGCCAACTCTGCACGCATCTGGATCTCAACCGGTGTTCTCATCGCGGCCTCCTATGCCATCATTGGGGTGTGAAGTACCTTAACCATACTTTACACCGGCCGACATGAAAAACGCATAGGAAATGTAACGCGTGGTATGAAAAAGCCATGAAAAGCGCCTGGTCCGCCAGAGGTTGCTGCACGGGCCGGCGAGGGTTAGCGCAAGAGGGGCTGGGCGGGACTTAACTCTCCGGGCAAACGAGCATATAACCCACACCCGGGCTGGTCACGATCAATTTTGGCTTGGCGGGGTCGGTCTCGATCTTGTGGCGAAGATAGCGAATGTAGGAGCGCAGATAGTCGAGGTCATTACGATACTCCGTGCCCCAGACAGCAGTCAACAGCTGTTCGTGCAACATCACCTGATTGACATGCTCAGCGAGAGCACGCAGTAGATCGTATTCGGTCGGAGTCAGCCGGATCTCCCGATCGCCTGTCGTGACACGGCGGCGTGCCAGATCGATGTGGAGATCACCGCAGATGATCTCCGCGCGCACCGGGCCGGCGGCTTCGCGGCGCGCGCGCTTGAGGAGTGCCCGTACCCGCGCAAGCAGTTCGTGTGAACTGAAGGGCTTGGTCAGATAATCATCCGCGCCGGCATCGAACCCGCGCAGCAGGTCCGATTCACGCGCTTTCGCCGTGAGCATGATGATGGGCACGTCCGAGAATTCGCGCACCTGCCGTGCCACTTCATATCCGTCGGTCGCGCCCGACAAGACAATGTCCAGCAAAATCAGATCGGGCTGTTCGAGTGCAGCCATTTGAATCGCATCTTCGCCGCGACCGGTCGACATCACAGCGTAGCCCGTGCCAGTCAACACTTCGCGCACCAGGCGCACCAGTTTGGGCTCATCATCGACCACGAGGATTCGCGCTGGAGTCATAGTTGGCCTGCCTCATTCGACGCCAGGTATGGCGCGCTGTCTGAACTGAGGCCGGTGCACGGCACCGAAAAATACAGTGTCGTGCCCTGCCCTACTTTGCTCTCGGCCCAAATGCGACCGCGATGGGCCTCGATGATGCCGCGCGCCACCGGCAGACCCAGGCCGGTGCCCGGTACGTGATAACCGGTGGGCGACTTCACGCGGAAATACTTTTCAAACAGCGGAATCAAGTCTTCCGGCGAGATGCCCACGCCTTGATCAGATATGCTGACGACGACGTCACTCGGGCGCACCTCACCGCGGATCACGACCAGGCCGCCGTGCGGCGAATATTTTAACGCGTTGTCGAGGATGTTGCGGATGACTTGCTTGAGGCGCAAGGGATCGGCGTCGATGATCGGAAAGTCCGGCGGGAAGTCCACGACGATATGATGCTTGTCGGTGCGCCGCTGCATCTCTTCGGCGATCTCACGAGTCAGGCGGGGCAAGCGGACGGGCTGTGGTTCGATGACCAGCTGCCCTACGTCGATCATCGACGAATCCAAGATATCGGCAATCATCCGTTGCAGGTTGTCGCACTCATCGTCGATCAGCTGCAAGAACTCGCGGCGTTTTTCGTCCGGCCAGTTGACTTCCTCCAGCAGCAGCGCGGTGGCATAGCCCTTGATGGCGGCCAACGGTGTGCGGAGTTCGTGAGAGAGCGTCGCCATCACTTCAGAGCGCAGCCGATCGGCCTGGCGCGCATCCCGGATCGCTTCCATCTCGATCTCCAGCCGCGCCCGGTCAACGGCCAAGGCGATCAAATCAGCTAGCGTCTGAACAAAAGGTAGGTCCTCCGCGGCAAACCTGACCGGCTGATGCACCGTTTCCAACATCAGAACACCAAACCGGCGCTCGCCCACGCGCAGTGGCACGGCCAGCGCGCCGCGTGGCAACAGGTCTACACCGATCGCGCGCGCCCGAACTGCGCGATTGGCGGGACGCATATCCGCCATATCCTGTTCCACTTCTTGTGCAGTTGCCAGCAGACGCGGATGTCCGTCGTCATACACTTTGCCGGTGATCGATTCACCCGCGCGCAAGCCCATCTCGCGCATGATCGTCAGGTCAAAGCCGACAGCGGCTTCAGGACGAAACAAGCCCGACGATTGATCCCATAACATGATCACGCCGCGCTCAGCCAAATCGAGGGCATCCGTGAGGGTACTCATCACCGCATCCAGCAGATCTGGAAGTGTTAACTGTGCCGTGAGGGTCTTGGCGACCTCGGTCAAGGCGTGCAGCTCACGGGTACGACGAGAGAGCTTGCGACCAGTTAGAACAGACACGAAAAACCTCCACTGCACTGAGCATACTCTTGGCCGAAAAAAAAGTCAACCGAAGCGCCGTTCCTGCTTCACCGTGGTTTGTTGCCACACCGCATTTGAGTTAAAATGAATTCAGATTGAGGCTGCAGCGCACGCCGAAAAAGTACTCACTGTTGATGTTTTCTGATCCATTGAAACGCACCACAAGGAGCAAAACCATGAGACCACTGGCCGATGGAACGATTCCACCTGAAGGGAGCGCCTATTGGGTCGCGCTCACACAATTCGAGACCGCGGCACGAGTGCTCAATCTAGATGAAGGGATGGCCGACTATTTGCGCCATCCCAAACGCGAGTTGACGGTGAACTTTCCGGTGACGATGGATGACGGTCCGCTGCGCATGTTCACCGGCTATCGGGTGCATCACAATACCGTGCGCGGCCCCACGAAAGGCGGTATCCGCTATCACCCGAATGTCGATCTGAATGAAGTGCGCGCCCTGGCGATGTGGATGACGTGGAAGTGCGCCGTCGTCAACATTCCGTATGGCGGCGCGAAGGGCGGCGTGATCGTCGATCCGAACCTGCTCAGCCAAAGTGAGGTGCGCCGACTCACGCGCCGCTTCGCCACCGAAATTTCCATCATCATGAGTCCGGAAGGCGACATCCCCGCGCCCGATGTCAACACCAACGCTCAGACGATGGCCTGGATCATGGACACCTATTCCATGCACAAAGGTTATTCCGTTCCCGCGGTGGTCACCGGCAAACCGGTCCAGATCGGCGGCAGCCTTGGTCGCGTAGACGCCACCGGCCGCGGTGTCATGGTCACGACCCGCGAAGCGTTGAAGCTGCGTGGCAAGTCCTATCGCGACGTGACCGTCGCCGTACAAGGCTTCGGCAACGTAGGTTCGTTTGCAGCTTCTCTGATGGCGGCCGAAGGCGCAAAGGTTGTCGCCGTCTCGGACGCCTCAGGCGGCATTGCCAATTCCAAGGGCCTGGACTTGAAGGCTCTGAAGGAGCATGTCGCCAGGAACAAGATCGTCAAGGGCTTCCCAGAGGCCGATGAAATCACCAATCAGGAACTCCTGACCTACAAATGCGATGTATTAGCGCCCTGCGCGTTGGAGAATCAACTCACCGGCCAAAATGCCGATCAGGTGAAAGCCTGGATCGTCGCTGAAGGCGCCAATGGCCCCACCATGCCTGAAGCCGATCGGATTCTGGAAGATAAAGGCGTGATGCTCATCCCCGACATCTTGTGCAATGCCGGCGGTGTGACGGCTTCGTACTTTGAATGGGTGCAGGACCTGCAATCGTTCTTCTGGACGGAAGCCGAGATCAATGCGCGGCTGGAGCGCATCATGGCAGAAGCCTTTCACGCCGTCATGGCCGAAGCCGAGAAACGCAAAGTCGGGCGACGGGTGGCCGCTCAAGTGTTAGCGATTGGGCGGGTGGCCGAGGCTGCCACACTGCGCGGCATTTACCCGTAAAGCCTCTTGAGCCAAACGCCGGCTTGCAGGTAACAGGCCAGCCGGCGTTTTAGTTGCTGGCTGCTGCTCAGCGGATCAGTTGAGCGACAGCCGGTTAGAAGATAATCGATTCGTTTCATGCTCGAACCCATCGGCGAACCCTCCAACATCGTCAACGTTTATTCGCAGCTCACGCAGTATCCCGTCCTCGCGCCGCTGATCCGCGAACGGATGCGTGAAGAGTTGTTCCGCCGCGGCATCGTCCAGCCCGATCGACTGGAAGAAGAAGTCAAAGATCGGGCCATCATCTCGCAGAAGCGCGAGGGGCTTAACAACCCGATGTTCGAAGAGGACGAGGGGCTTTGGCTGCAGCGCACGCGCTTCATCCGCGATTATCTGACCGACTTCTATTTCGCGCACAACCTGCCCATTGAGTTGCTGCACATCATTGTTCACGACGTGGTCGGACTGCGCACGGGCCGCGTCGTGCGCGACGAGCTGCACTTCAATCCAGAGCTGGCCCCGTTGGACATGCTGCTCAACAAAGCTCAGCAATACGAGCTGCTGCCCCCGGGTGATCGCGCGCAGATTCAGCACCATATCGAAGAGATCATCGTCGTGCTGGTCCGCACCATGATCAGCGACCAGCTCAACTTCGTGCGCATCGCCAAGAACTATTTCACCGCCGACGATTTCCGCGCCATCCGTTCGCGCCGCATCGGCAACGGCAAGATCGGCGGCAAGGCGGCGGGCATGCTGCTGGCGCACAAGATTTTGGAAACCGAAGCGCCCGATCTAGCGCAGCACATCACGGTGCCGGAATCATACTTCATCGGCGCGGATGTCTTCTACGATTTCATCTCGCTCAACAATCTGGAATACAACCAGAAGTACAAGACGNNCGCTTCCCGGAAGAAGTGGCCGAGCGGCTGCGCGCCATTCTCGATCGAGCAGGCAACACCCCGTTGATTGTGCGCTCGTCCAGTTTGCTCGAAGACAATTTCGGCACCTCATTCGCGGGAAAATATGAAAGTCACTTCTGTCCCAATCAGGGCACGCCCAAGGAAAATCTGCGCGCACTGACCACGGCCATTCGCCGCATCTACGCCAGTGTCTACAATCCCGACGCGCTGTTCTATCGCCGCCGCATGGGCTTGCTCGACTACGACGAACGCATGGCGATCTTGTTGCAAGTGGTGCAGGGCCAGTCATATCATCGCTATTTCTTCCCGGCGCTCGCCGGCGTGGCGCTGGGCCGCGCGCCCATCATCTGGAATCCGCGCTTGCGCCGCGACGAAGGATTTGTGCGCCTGGTCAACGGCCTGGGGACGCGGGCCGTCAATCGGGTGGCCGACGATTATCCGCGCTTAATCACCTTAAGCCATCCCACCTTGCGCCCGGAGATTTCGTCGCAAGCCATTCAACACTACTCGCAGCACTACATCGATCTGATCGATCTGGAAGCGAACGAGTTCGTCACGCGCCCGATCAAAGAAGTGCTCACGGCCGACTACGAAGTCCTGCGCTGGATCGCGTCGATCAACGAAGACGATACGTTGATGCCGTTGATCTCCTTGGGGCGCAACATCACCCCCGATCGGTTTGTGCTCACCTTTGATAATCTCTTGCAGCGCACCAACTTTGTGCCGCTGCTCAAGAACGCGCTGGCGACGCTGAATAAGCGTTACAACGCGCCGATCGAGATGGAGTTCGCCGCCACCATCACGCCGACGAATGCGCGCCCGAATGTAACCCTCCATCTGCTGCAATGCCGACCGCAAAGCAGCTGGCGTGAAGCGGCGGTGCGCCCGGTTCCGATCGATTTACCGGCGTCCGATCGGCTGTTCATCTCCTCGCGCATGGTGCCGCAGGGCGAGGTGAGCGACGTCGAATATCTCTTCTTCGTCAAACCGCAGACCTACAGCGCCCTGCCCGCCGAACGGCGTTATGAGCTGGCCCGCGTCATCGGACGGCTGAACAAGAATCTGGAAGGCCACAAATTCATCATGGTGGGGCCGGGCCGGTGGGGCTCGTCCAACATCGATCTGGGTGTGCCGGTCAGTTACGCCGACATCTATAACTCCAGCGCCTTGATCGAGTTGGCTTATTCGCAGCAGGGCATCACGCCCGAACCGTCGTACGGCACGCACTTCTTCCAGGATCTGGTGGAGTCGCAAATCTATCCGCTGGCGATCTATCCTGACGAAGCGGGCGATCTGTTCAATGAAGAATTCTTCAACCGCGCCAGGAATCAGCTGGCCGCCGTGCTGCCTGAATCCGCCGCTTACACCGACTGCCTGAAAGTGATTCACGTCCCCAGCGAGCGTCCCGGTTACACGCTGGAAATCAACATGGATGGAGAACGCGCGCTGGCCTATTTCGACGCGGTAGTGATCAACAATAGGAAAGAGTGGAAACTTGAGGTAGGATCGGCACCAGTGAAGGAGTAGAGCTGGTGGCGGGTTGTTAGCGGCTGGTTAAACCCCACTGTGCATGTTCTGAAATGAGCGGATCAGGATCATGCGCCAACACCTTCAATGCTTCCCGCGCTTCAGCCGATCCCCAATTGCCCAATGCCACCGCCACATTCCGCAACAGGCCGCGTCGCTTTGAGCGCAGCAACGGCGTTCCAGCAAAGCGCTGCTTGAAATCTTCCTCAGAAAGTCGGGCCAATTCCACTAGTTTTGGCGCAGCGCGATCCAGATCGATTGGGTAAAACGATCGCTCTTTCGTCGGCGTCGCGAAGCGCGTCGGCCACGGGCACACCTCCTGGCAGATGTCACACCCGAAGATGTGATTGCCCATCAAAGGCCGCAGTTCCAGCGGGATCGATCCCTTCAATTCAATGGTGAGATAAGAGATGCACTTCCGCGCGTCGAGGACATAGGGACGCAAAAAAGCGTTCGTCGGGCAGGCGGTGAGACAGTGCGTGCACGTGCCGCAGTTGACGCGTTTATCCGGAGTCGAGGCTTTAGCCGGTTTGCCCGAAAGTACCAGTATCGATCCGGCTAAAGCCTCGATTCCAGCAGAATCAACTTTCAGATCAACATCCGTAATCACCACGCCGAGGAACAACCACGATCCCAGGCATGGATTGATCAAGCAGGTGTTCTTGCCGACAAAGCCCAGCCCTGCGAGCTGCGCCCAGTCGCGTTCCAGCACCGGGCCGGTGTCCACGTAAGTTTTAGTCGCAACGGCTGGCCCGCTTGCCTCGCGCAGAAATCGCGCCAGTTCTTCGAGGCGCGGCGTCATCACGTCGTGATAGTCCACGCCCCAGGCATAACGCGCGATGAGGCCCCGCGAAGGATCGCGCTTGAGGTCGTCGGGAAGATCGATCGTGTAGTAGCTCAGCCCGACGACGATGAGGCTCTGCGCGCCCGGCAAAACCCGATCGGGAGCCGATCGCCGATCGGGGTTACGCGCCAGATACGCCATCTCGCCGTGCATGCCCGCCGCGATCCAATCGGCATACTCCCGCGCGTGCGGGGCGACTCCGGCCGGCGCCAGGCCGACCAGATCGAAGCCCAGTTCAAGAGCGCGCCGTTGAATCTGCTCCGCGAGGCTCATCGGCGTCAGGCCGTCGTGACAACGGGAGGCCCATCGGGGTCCGGGGTTTCGCCGCTGGCGTAGGTGAAACGCGCGCCATACGAGCGGATGATGCGGCGCTGGCTCGGCTCGTCCTTCTTGCGCAGGTTGAAGCGGAGTTGATTCATGATTTCTTGGATGAAGCCATCGGCCTCGGGGCGCAGCGCGGCGACTTTTTCCTGCGCCTGGTCATACATCCGATCGGTTCCGCCCACCTGAGCGGCTTCCGCCTTCGCCAGGGCGAGTTGGGCGGCCACTTCGGCGGCGCTGGGATTGGCCATGGCGGGATAGCCCGCCGCTACCGCGTCGGCGTCACCCTTGATGATCTGCGCCGCGAAGTCCAGCCAGCTGCCCTCGCTGGCCGATTTGGGCACGTTGCCGTCTTGCCCCAGGCCGTAATAGGCCAGCACGGCGGTGGGGAGTTTGAGGCGATAGATGCGGCGCTTGTCCACCTCCCAGAAGTCGCGCACCCAGGTTTGCAGTTCGGCCAGCGCATTGGTTTTCTCGTTGGTCTCCTTGATGCGCTGCGCCAGCGTGGCGTTGAGGGTGAGGTAGAGCGGCTCGAAGCGCCCGATGAAGGCCTCCACGTTGTCCAGCGTTTCTTTGTCCACGTAGTTCAGGTGCGCCTCGATGTCCTTGCGGCCCATCTCCAGCGCTTTCTTCAAGAACAACAACCGGTCGGCATCACTGCGGGGTACGTCAAAACTGGGCATGATATTCTCCTTATGAATGAGTTATCTTGTTACTACTCAGCCGTCGCGTGGCGCTGTCATTCCCGCATGTTTCCAGCGGGAATCCAGTAGTCCGACCTGCGCTAATTGCCAATCGTCAGTCTGGATGCCCGATAGAAGCACTCGGGCATGACGGCTGATCAGTAACGGCAAAAACGGCTTCCCGGGCCGTGGCTGCGTAAGGAAAGTTCCCATAATTGGTTGCTGACGTTTACAATTTATTTCGGGTATACCCATGATTGATTGCTGATATAGACAATCTAGCGTGGTCATGACTATGATTTATTATTTCATTAACAATCTATTCTGGCTGCACCCATAATTGATTTCAAATATCGACAATTTTCCGTGGTCACACCCATGATCAATCGTTAATGAAAACAATATCATACGGACTTACCCACAACCTATTGCTAATGGATACAATCACTTGCGGACATCCCCGTAAAAGATTGTAAATAAATGAAACAACTGGCGGTCGCGGCCATAGGCGATATTTTACCAGAAAATGAGACCTCGGAGGTTTTAACAGCCCGGCTACCCTCGCCGGACGGTCAACCGGATCGATCATCTGGCCGTGCCTGACAGTCAATGAAAACCTCCGAGGTCTTTCACGACGACTTCCACACCTGCCACCACTTCTTTTTCTGACCGCTGACCACTGACGACTGACCATTGCCTTTCCACTCCGTCAACTGCCGACGCACCTTCTCCGCATTCGGGTCTTCAATCTGCTCGTAAATCTTCAACGCCGCTTCCGCGTGGGCGATGGCCTGCTGGCGTTGGCCCAATTTGTCCAGAGCCAGGGCCATGTTCCACAAATCATTGCCTTCTCCACGACGATCACCAATAGCACGTTGCACAAGCAATGCCTGCTCGTAGAACTCAATCGCCTGGCGCGTCTCGCCGAGGGTAAAATAGGCGATGCCGAGGTTGCCGAGGGCGTTCCCTTCGCCGCGCCGGTCGCCGATCTCGCGGTCAATGATCAATGCCTGCTCGTGATACTCAATCGCCTGCCGCGTCTCGCCGAGGGTAAAATAGGCGATGCCGAGGTTGCCGAGGTCGGCCCCTTCGCCGCGCCGGTCGCCGATCTCGCGGTCAATGATCAATGCCTGCTCGTGATACTCAATCGCCTGCCGCATCTCGCCGAGGTCGGCGTAGGCGTTGCCGAGGTTGCCGAGGATCGATCCTTTGGCGCGTTTGTCGCCAATCTCGCGCATGACGGTCAATGTCTGCTCGTAGCAGGCAATCGCCTTGCGCGTCTCGCCGAGGTCGGCGTAGGCGTTGCCGAGGTTGCCGAGGTCGGCCCCTTCGCCGCGTTTATCGCCGATCTCGCGGTCGATGATCAATGCCTGCTCGTAGAACTCAATCGCCTGGCGCGTCTCGCCGAGGTCGGCGTAGGCGTTGCCGAGGTTGCCGAGGGCGACCCCTTCGCCGCGTTTATCGCCGATCTCGCGGGCGATGACAAGGCGCTGCTCGTAGCAGGCAATCGCCTGGCGCGTCTCACCGAGGTTCTTATAGGCGATGCCGAGGTTGCCGAGGTGGACGCCTTCGGCTGATCGATCTTTTCGTTGACGAGCGGCGTTGAGTGCCGCTTCCAGCCAGCGAATGTTTTCACGCTGATGCAAGCGCAAATCAAGTATATATGTGCCTGCATCGGGATAATCATCACACAATTGAGCGGCTATCGGGTCTTCATCGATGTGCGCTACCGCCCACGCTTGCCCGGCCTGAATATTGGGCCATTCGGCGTCGAACAGGGCCAGGCCGCGCAGGATGCCGTCGCTGCCTTGCAGGTAAAAGTCTTGGGCGGCGCTGAGGACGTTTTTGTAGTATTCGGCGTGGCGGCGGGAGGTGGTTTCACCCTCACCCCCGGCGAAGAGGCGCACCAGGTCGTGCAGGTGGTAGCGTTTGGTGGCGGGGTTGTATTGCGCCAGGCTCAGTTGCAAGAGCGTGCTCAGGTGGCGGTGGCCGCCGTCGGCGCAGATGGCTTCTTCAGCGGCAGCGTCAAAGGTGGCCGGGAAGACGCTCAACTGGCGGAAGACACGTTGCGCGTCCGGCGAGAGCATGGCGTAACTCAGGTTGAGGGAGGCTTCCACGCTCACGCCAATAAAGGGGTCAACGCCGATCTGTTCGAGGCGGGTGCGCTCATCGCGCAGTTGGGCGGCGTAGTCCGCCGGGTCGAGATCGATGACGTTGAAGAGCAGGCTGCCCGCGGCACGCAGGGCTTGCGGCAGGTAGCCGCACAGGCGGGCGATCTCGTCGGCGGCGTCATTGCGAGACGCATCTTTTCGCGCCGAAGCAATCTCGTCGGGTTGTGCAGGAGATTGCTTCGCCGCTGCGCGGCTCGCAATGACGAAGCCGATACGCGGCGCAATTTCCAGTAGCAACTCGCGCGCTTCCTCTGGCGGCAGCGTGTCCAAATCCGTGGGGCGCAGGCCGGGCACATGAAAGTGCTGGCGCGATGTGATGAGCAGGAAACAAGAGGCAGGAGGCAAGAGCGCTTTGATCTGTGCAGCATCGCGGGCATCATCTAAAAGAATCAGGGCGCGCTTTCCCTCTAGCACGGAACAATACACAGCCTGCAACTCGGCCACGGATTCGGGCAGCTGCGCCGTGGGATGATAGGCGCGGATGACGTGCGTCAGCGCCTCGGCGGGCGACAAGGGTCGATCGCTAGCTCCGCGCAGATTGACGATGAACTGCGCGTCCCGATACTGCGCCTTCACCCGATCGGCGATCACCAGCGCCAGCGCCGTCTTGCCGATGCCGCCCAGGCCGCGAATGCCGCTGATGACGGCTCCGCCTGTAAGGTCATTGAGGATGGTGTTCAATTCCGTCTCGCGCCCCACGAAATCCGCGGGCGGCGGGGGGAGTTGGTGCAGGGCGGGGACGACAGGCAGCGGGGCTTCATACGTGATGTTAGTCGAGTGATCATCGTGGCCGACAAATTTGCCGTGGCCGCTGACGTTCACATCGCCGCCGACGGCTGCGCCCCCGCCCGTATCGGTGACGTTCTTATCCCGCCCGACGGCATCGCCTTCGATGTTGGCTTTATCGGCTTGCAGGTTGATGCCGCCGCTGACGTTGCTGACGTTGTCGGGCACGGGTCTTACTCCAGGTGCGGATAGCGCCTATGATACACCATCGCGCAAGGATGAGGCAAATCCCGCCGTGTCACTGCGAGCGCTTCTCAGCGAAGCAGTCTCCTGTGTCTAGCCCTAAGATTGCTTCGTCGCACAAAGCACTCCTCGCAATGACATCCTATGGTAAAATCTTACCAGCCAGGGGCCACTCCCCTTACGCAACACGCAACACGCATTACGTTTCACGGAGTCCCTATGAAGTACCACCTACACGTCTTCGGCTGCCAGATGAACGAAGCCGATGCTCAACGGGTCGGATCGGAACTCGAAAAGATCGGTCTGACCTACACGGATCACGCGCGCGATGCCGATGTGATTGTGCTCGATACGTGCGTCGTGCGGCAGAGCGCCGAAGACAAAGCCTATAGCTACATCACGACACTCAAACCGATTAAGGAGAAGCGGCCCGATACGATCATCACCGTGATGGGCTGCATGGTCGGCGTCAAAAGCAACGGCGTTTTGAAAAAGCAGTTCCCGTGGGTGGATGTGTTCATGGCTCCCTCGGAGACCGCGCCGCTGGTCAACTTCATGCGCCAGCGCGAGTCGTTCGCGCTGATGGAGGAAGAGACCCGCCGCCGCCATGCCATTCAAGACGGCGATATTTTATTACCCGCGCACGAACGCGGATCCCTCGTCGCCGCCCATGTCCCGATCGTGTATGGCTGCTCTCACGCGTGTACCTTCTGCATCATCCCTTATCGCCGCGGCGTCGAGCGCAGCCGCCCCATCGGCCAGATCGCGCAGGAAGTTCGCTCGCTGGCCGAACAGGGCGTGAAAGAAGTGACGCTGCTGGGCCAGATCGTCGATCGGTATGGCAAAGACTTTGGCGACGGCCCCGATCTCTCTGATCTCCTGCGCGTCATCAACGGCATCGATGGGATCGAGCGCATCCGATTCCTCACGTCGCACCCCAACTGGATGAATGACAAGCTGCTGGACACGGTGGCCGAACTGCCGAAGGTATGCGAGCACATCGAAGTGCCGGTACAGGCCGGCGATGACGAAGTGCTGCGGAACATGAAGCGCGGTTACACCACCGCCGATTACCGCCGCTTGATCGAGAAAATTCGTGCGAAGTTGCCCAACACGTCAATTGCGACCGACATCATCGTGGGCTTTCCGGGCGAGACCGAAGCGCAGTTCCGGGCAACTTACGATCTGCTGGATGAACTCAAACTCGACGTGGCGCACCTGGCGAAGTATTCCACGCGGCCGGGCACGGTGGCCGATCGGAATATGACGGACGATGTGTCCGAAGAAGAGAAGGAACGCCGCTGGCGTGTGCTCAATGCGCAGCACGAGCGCATTTCGGGTGTGATCAACCAGCGTTATCAAGATCAAACCGTGGAGGTGCTCGTCGAAGATCGCTACAAGGGCAAATGGCGCGGCCGCACCCGGACGAACAAGCTGGTCTTCTTCGACGATCAAGCCGATCGCCGGGGGCAGTTGGTTCAAGTGAAGATCGACAAGACCGGGCCGTGGAGTATGATCGGGCAATTAGCAATGAACAATGATCAATGATCAATGAACAATGACAAACTCCCGCTGAGCGACGCGCGCCAGCGGGAGCGAGACGAAAACCAATCTAGACACAAAAAGAGTGGCGAACCCTACCACGGCTCGTCACTCTTCACTTTTCACTCTTCAGTTACATCGTTTCGGCAACAATCTCCGCCACATCCTTCACCTGCATCTCGCTCTGCACCGCTTTGGCCGCATCCGTCATCATGGCGAGGCAGAACGGGCAGCCCACAGCGAGTGTATTCTTCCCCGTCGCCAGCGCCTCGGCAAAGCGATTCTCATTCACGCGCTCTGTGCCGTGTTCTTCTTCCTTCCACATCTGCGCGCCGCCCGCGCCGCAGCAGAAGGAGTTGTTGCGATGACGCGGCAGTTCAGTAAGCGATGCGCCTGCTGAGTGCAGCACTTCGCGCGGCGCGTCGTAGACCTGATTGTGCCGTCCTAGATAACACGGATCATGGAACGTCAGATCGGTGCGCGTGGCCGGATAGTTCTTGAGCTTGCCCGCCTTGTAGAGTTCGTCGATCAATTCCGTGTGATGGATGACGGTGTAGTTGCCGCCAAACGCCGGATACTCGTTCTTGAGCGTATGCAGGCAGTGCGGACAGGTTGTCACAATCCGCTTTCGGGCAGACGCTTCATCTGCCCCGACGACCTCGTTCAACATCTCCACGTTGCCCGTTGCCAACTCGAAGAACAACGCCTCGTTGCCCGCGCGCCGCGCCGAGTCACCCGTGCAGCGCTCCATCTTTCCCAACACGGCAAAGTTCACCCCGGCCGCATTAAGAATCTTCGCGAAGGCCTGCGCCGTCTTTTGCGCGCGCGCATCGGTCGCGGGCGCACAGCCCACCCACCACAAAATATCCGGATCGGGGTTCTGCTCGATCGTGGGGACGTTGAAGCCTTTGGCCCAATCGAGCCGCGCTTCCGGCGCGATGTTCCACGGATTGCCCGTGCGCTCCATGCCCTTGAACGCCTGCTGTAATTGCGTGGGAAATTGATTGTCCATCAACACCAGACTGCGGCGCATGTCGAGGATGTCGCGCATCGGTTCGTTGCCGACCGGGCACACTTCCACGCACGCGCCACACGACGTGCACGCCCACACTGCTTCCGGGCTGATGGCAAATTCGAGCAGCGGCGTGGATGATTCCTTTCCGGCGGCCAGGGCTTTGCCCTCTTGATTGATCTGATAGCGTTTGTTGATCTCCAACGCCGAGGGGGATAGCACCTTGCCGGTGTGATTGGCCGGACATACATCCTGGCAGCGATTGCACATGATGCAGGCATAAGCATCCAGCAGCTGCGCCTTGCTGAGGTGCTCCAACTTCGACGCGCCGAACTGCGTGAGGCTCTCATCCTCGAAGTTGATCTTGTCGAGTTCACCCATCGATCGGCGCACCGGCTTCAACGCGAAGTTGATGGGGCCCATCAGCAGGTGGAGGTGCTTGGAGATCAAGAAGTAGGGGATGAATAACATGATCGAACCGATCGCGCCCCAAAAGAACACGTGCTCCAGCACTTCCAACGTCCCGACCGGCAAGCTCGCCCCTGGGCGCGCCCACAGGTTGCTGCCCACTGTTGCAAAGGGTTGCCACTGCGCGCCGCCCGCCAGCAGAACGGCGACGGTCGATCCGAGATAACGCGAGCCAACATGGAACAAGATGAACAGACCGACAATGGTTGAGTCGCGCTTGATACCGAACGAGGCTTTGGGATGCAGCACCACATTCTTGTTGAAGGCGAAGATTTTCCGGCCTGTGGTGAAACGGCGAATGAGCATCGCCACCATGCCGACCAACACACCCACTGTCAGCACATCACTAACGAGGAGGAACGCGTAGCCGATCGGGTTATTGAGGAGCGATCGGAGTTCCGGGAACCAGGCCAGCGCCACATCGATCACGTTTACGAGCAGATAAAACGTGAAGCCCCACGCGATCATTGTGTGGAAGATGCTGGCCAATGGCCGGCGTTTCAGCACGGTACGCTGCGTGAGAAACACGCCCAGACCGCGCCGCAGCCGTCGTTCCCAGTGATCGGTACCCAGCACGCCCTGCCCACGCCGGATGATGAAAGCGATCCGCCGCGCGACAAACCCAGCCGCACCCAACGCGAACAACGACAAAACGATGAAGACGATGCGTTCAATGTCGGTGAGCATGATTTCCTCTTCTATTGCAGTTTGCGCAGCACTTCAAACACCGGTTCGTTGTCCGGCACTTCGCCGATGGCATTGATGTGCGCGTACGCAATCTGGCCCGCTGTGTCGATCACAAACAGCGCCCGTTCGGCAAAGCCGCCCTCGCGCAGCACGCCGTACGCCTGCGTGATCTCCTTGTTGAAATCACTCACCAACGGAAAATCCAGATGCAGATGTTCGGCAAAGGCCGCGCTGCTATGCTTGCTATCGACGCTGATGCCCAGCACCTCTGTGTTCAAACTCTGGAATCGGCTCAACTGCTGCTGCAGGCCTGGCAGTTGCAGGCTGCACACCGGGCTGAAGGCAAATGGATAGAACGCCAATAACACATTTTTCTTTCCGCGATAGTTACTCAATTTGATCGTGTAGTTGCCGGAAGCGGGGAGTTCAAAATCAGGGGCGACATCACCAACTTGCAAAGCCATACGATCACCTCTCTGGTTGATGTGGACTGAGCTAAGTGAAGTCTAGCACAACCCATGACGCACTGCAAGATGCAGCGTGAAGACCTGGCAGGTTTTATCGGGCCCGCTAAAACAGCCTGCCGAAGTGGATAGAAGCTGCAACCACTTGTCCGATCCTCTCGCGAAAACCTGCCACCCAATTTTTGCGCAAATTAG
>PMCF01000060.1:0-35760 GCA_003154115.1 Anaerolineae bacterium | reverse complement strand
GCGCAAAAATTGGGTGCCAGGTCTGTCGGGCTACGCCGTCTCCCACACCGCCGGTTTGATCGAGCCCTGCAACGATGCGAGGATCACCTCGGCGTGCTCGGGAAACCGATCGGCATACGCGCGCAACAGGCCATAGCAGCCGGAAATCATCATGTCGCCCAGCGGCACCGCGAAATAGGGCTGATGTCGAGAGTCACGCATGAGCGAACGGCGCGGGCCGACGACCGCCACAAACCGATCGGTCAGCGCCGCCCGATCAAACAGCAGCGCCCCGTGCCCCATGGTATCGAACACTTCACGATGCTCCAATGTCCCGGCCATCAATTTATCGATGAAGCCGTCGAGCTGCTCGCGTGTAATCTCGCCCGTGTGATGCTCGAACACTCCGGCGATGCCTGCCGCTCCCAGACGAAACGCCAGCGTGTGGAAGTTGCCCACGTTGCACACGATCAACTGTTGATGCGCGCTCACCACTGGATCGAGCAGCGCGCCCAGCACCGCCGCGGGCGCGGTATCCATCAGCATGACCTCACCCTCAAAGTTTTGCGTGCTAGCTTCAACGGCCTTCAAGCGCGTCAAATGATCGGGCAGATCACCGCGCTTGTGCGCAAACGTCGAGAGACGATTCTCCGCCCGAAGACGCTGCTCCAGATAATCGAAGCGGAACTGTCGATCAGAATAACCGGCGGGCGCATTGCCATGATCGAACACGGCCAGCGCCAGTCCGTCGGGTTCCAGATCGACGCCGAACGCGGCAAAGGCTAATTGGATCTGGGGATAGTCGAAGTCGCGCAGCACGATGGTGCGCTCTTCCTCTTCGTCGAGCTGGCGCGCTTCTTCTTCGCTGACCACGCGAATGCCCATGCGCTCGACCTTTTCCAGTTCGTCGTCGAACGTGCGCGCCGCCTCGGGTGTGGCATACACTTTGTAGCCCGCATTCAGATGATCCAGCACCGCCCACTGGCTAGGCCCGCCGCCCATGGTCACGCCCGTCAAGACCAGCGCGTCGCCAGTGCGCGTGGCACGTTTCACCCGTTGGGCCACCCGCAGCGTCGGAGACGGCATCACCAGCTTCAAGCAGTTCTCGATTTCTTTGTCGCTATCGTACAGCAGAATGTCCTGCGTTCCGGTTCCCACATCGACGCATAGAATTTTCATGGTTCTCTCCATCCCTCCGTCTCTCTGTCCCTTATTCCCTCACTCTCTCCGTCGGATGAGCGACAGAGGGAAAGAGCGAATGAGAGATCAGGCTGATCGCCACACCATCACACCCTGTGACATTTCCGGCAGGGGCAAATGTCCATTCACGACGGTTGCCCGCGCCCCGCTGATCACTTCGACGAATTCTGTACCGTCGAGAATCGCACCGTGGGCTACGGGCAGCGGTGAAGCCGATCGGCTGGCGGCGCCCCGCTGGGCTACCACCACAATCCGATCTTGATCGCTATCGCGCAGATACGCGAAAGTGTCGTCCTCGATCAACAGCACTTGAAAGCCGCCGTCGATCAACGCGGGCGAAGTTCGACGCAGCCGGATCAACGTCTGATAAAACGCGCGCAGATCGTGATCCCATTTCGATCGATCCCACGGCATACACACGCGGGCGTCTTCGCTCAATCCGATCTCGTCGCCGTAGTAAATATTGGGCGCGCCGACATACGTCAGCAGCAGTGCGGCTGCCAGGCGCATCAAATGCGGATCGTTGTTCAAGACATTGGCGATGCGCGCCGTATCATGGGTGCCCAGCAAGTTGAACTGTTGCTGCGCGATGGCCCACGGCACAGCCGCGCGGAACGCTTGCCACGTCTCGATCAACGCCGGCGTGCTCCACGGCACATCGGACGCGGCGAAGTAGGGTTCGGCATGTTGCCGCACGAAGAAGCCACTCAGCCAATACCACACCGGATGCGCAAAACCTGCATAGTTCATCACCGCATCCCAGCAATCACCCTGCAACTGCGCCGTACCATCGAAGAAGTTTTCGCCCAGCAGGTATGCTTGTGGATTCTCTTCTTTCACCGCGCGGCGAATCCCCCGCCCGATCTCAATGCCGAGTTGATCGGCGCCCTGCCGCGCCAGCATGTTCGCCACGTCGATGCGCCAGCCGTCGATGGCGTACGGTTCGCGCAGCCACTTGCGAAACACGGCCTGCGGCCCTTCATAGATCGCGTGGCGCAAAGCGGCGTTGCGATAGTTCAACTTGGGCAGTGACTTCACGCCCAGCCATGATTCATATTGATCGGGATACTGATGAAAGGTGAAGAAATCAGCCGTGGGCGCGAACCGATTTTTCAGCGCGGCCTGAAACCACGGATGCATAATCCCGCAGTGATTAGGCACGATGTCCAACAGCAGGCGCAGGTCGCGCTCGCGCGTAGCGCGGCGCAAGGAGATCAACGCCGCATCGCCGCCTAAATGCGGATCGACATTTTCGTAATCGACGACATCGTAGCGATGATTGCTGTACGAGGTGAAGACGGGCGTGAAGTACAGCACGTTGACGCCCAGATCGATCAGATCGTCGAGGTGTTGTTCCACGCCTGGCAAATCACCGCCAAAGAATTCCACCATGTCCGCATGCGGAATGTTCGATGGGGCTGCGCCCCACTGCCGCACGCGTGCGGGATGACCGCCATAGACCCACTCGTCGTCGCGCACGTTATTCGCCGGATCGCCGTTGGCAAAACGATCGGGAAAGATTTGATAAAACACCGACGCGCGTGCCCACGTAGGCGCCGTGTAATCGGCCAGCAGTTTGAAATCTTCCGCGTCCGTCGGCACTTGCCGGTGCAAGCCTGATCCGTTGTACCACCATACGCCGTCCGTCGTGAACAACAAGAAGCGATAGCCCATCAGCGGCATCGAGACTTTGAGCGGCGCTTCCCACCACTGGCAGACGGTACTCTCAACGCGTGGCTGCATCTCGACGAAGAGTTGCTCGCCATCGGGACAGGCGCGCAGCAGCACCCGTTCGATCGGGGTCTGCGGATGAGCGCGCAAGCGAATCGTCACGACTTCGCCTAAACGCATTTCCTGCGGATCGACATAGCGGCGCGATCCGTCGTGATGAATGGATGTCAGAAAGTCGATCATTGCTCCCTCATTATCCCTCGTTCTCTCTGTCTCGCAATCGATAGAGGGACAGAGGGAACGAGGGAACATGGGCCGATCGTTCGTCGGGATCGACCATGGCCAGAAACAAACGGGCGAGGCGCGTGGCAAAGAGCAGCCGTCCATCCGCGGTGAGGGTTTTCATGACCCTGGCGCGGCTTGCCAACGGCACCACGCATACAGCGCGTCATACACTTCGAATTGATGCGCCAGGTTTTCTTCGTCCAGCGGAAAGCGCAAACTGTAGCCCTGCGCAATCGCTTTCAGGCCACGTGCGATCGGATCCTTGTCGATGTCCTCGGCCACGTCGGCGGCATGGACGATCTGCGCCAGCCGCAGCAAGCCAGGCTCTTTGAGATCGTATTTCAAGATGATCGACTCGAACGAACAGCGCTCGCCGTGATGGCCGAGTTCAACCTCAGGCGCATCGAATGGAATCGCGCCGGTTTCGGCGGCGACTTGTGTAATCTGGCTCGTGGGCACGAATAAGAACTCGGCGTCGTTATCGATGAAGCGCGTAATCAGCCAGGGACAGGCAACACGATCGACATGCACCTGCGAACGGGTAAGCCATTTCATACCGGGTCTCCTTTGATGTGAATCGCCATGGCGGCGGATATGCTCTTTGCCCTGAGCAAAGTATACCTCTTGCGGGTAAGGGCTTGCCAAGAAATAAGTCCGCACTTTCGACGCTCCCGCCGGATTGCAAATCCGGCGCTGGGGGCTGGATGTGACCATCCCGCCTGGAGCAATCTGCGGAGTTGTTCTTTGACGGCTTCTAAGCATGTTCCAACCTCGCGTCCCGGCCATATCCGGCGCGTTGCGCCGGTGGCCCGCTAGGCGTCGCGGGCGCACACGCTTGCGGTGCATCACGGTTCGAGGTAGACTTTGAGAGGTTTCGCGGCGAGGCAGGCGATCGCCCGACCGTACGGCCAGCGAGACTGATTGACACGAAGAAATAACGGACAAAGCGCTATGACTACTTCTTCGGACATGCAATGCTTCCAGATAAACGCCATGCACGGACATGATGTGGGCGTGTGGGTCTGTGAAGGGAGCGGGCTCGACCTCAGCCCCTGTTTGTTCATGCAAGCAGTGTGTCCTGATCCCGCTCCCCGCCCGCTCCTGGTCAAGTGGAAACACTCTAGCGCCCCGCCGAAGCCCTTGAGATCATCAGGAACCTTAGCGCTGATTTACACTGAAGGTGGTCGCATCCCCCCCTGGCCGTACCATTTGCATCTGTTCTCGCCTCAAGCGCCGGTGGTCCGAGATTTTGAACAAGCAAGCGGGCTGCAGGATTGGCACTTGACGGTGCCCGTGATCGGCATCATCGTGATCTTCGACAAGAAATATGATCGTCCGCCTGCCATGCCGTTGTTGAACCAGTTGTTCAACCGATCCAAATCCTTGAAACCCAACGGACCTCTCGATTGGGTTCGATCCCAACAATTGCCGTATGTCGTTGCCACACTCGGTTACGCTGATGCACCCACAGCGGAACAGCAGTTCCGTAACCGGTATGAAATCGCAGCAGATATTCCTATCGTGCGCGGACCAGCATTGGCAGATGCCAGGCAGCGAGATGATCAAACCAGCAGCATGTTTTCATCCGTGTTTGAACACCAGAAATTGGTATTTAATAGGGAATATGCCCAAGCCGTATTGAGCACGTTGTACCAGCTAGTCGAGAGAGAACGGTAGACGCATCCAATGCCCCTCAGTGCGCGGCGAAAGACTTGCTTCCAGGCAAGTGGGGTATGGTATCATTTCAACACCCGACCACACAGGAGCACTACATGGCTCACTTGATCCCCGGCGAATACGAGGCGGTGCTCAACGGCATTCGCTTGCACTACACCATTCGCGGCCCACAGGGAGGCCCGGCGCTCATCGCCATCTCGGGCGGCCCCGGCATGGACGCGCGCGGCTGGGACGACTTCGCCCGGATCGACGACTTCGTCACGATCATTCAGATTCACCCGCGCGGATCGGGCCTGTCCGATCCCGCACCCCACGACGCCTATCTCCTGCCCGATTATGCGTCTGACCTCGAGGCGCTGCGCGCTCATTTGGGCTTACTCCAACCGATCGTGATGGGCTGGTCGCACGGCGGCATGATCGCCCAACAGTTTGCGTTCACCTATCCCGGCTCGCTGTCGAAATTGATCCTGTTCGACACGGCGACCTACTTCGGCGAGTTTTTGAGCGATGCTGAAGGCGCCGTCGCGGAGTTCAAAGATCAACCGTGGTTCGAGGATTCTTTCGCGGCGCTGCAAGACGAATGGGCCGGCCGCTATCAAACCGACGATGACATGAGCGCTCTGTGGGCGCGTGAAATGAAGTTCTACTTCAAGCATTTCGGCGCGCGTGAAGCAGCGTATCACGCGCGCACAAAAGATTTGCCGGTGCACATCGCGCCGCTGAAAACCTTCAACGAACGCGAAACCGCGACCATGGATTTGCGCCCACATTTGAAGAACATCAAAGTGCCCACGCTCGTCATCGTCGGGCGGCACGACTTCATCACCACCGTGGCGATGGCTGAGGAGCTGGTGAAATACATCTCCAACGCTCGCCTGGAAATCTTCGAAGACTCCGGCCACTTTGCAGTGATCGAAGAGCCAGAGAAGTTTTACCGGGTGGTCAAGCAATTCGTTACCAATGACAAATGAACAATTCTCAATTTTCAATGATCAATGATCAACGGCAAGTTAGTAACCATCATCGCCCATCCGTTGATTCGCTGCTTGATACGTTGAAGTCCCAATCTGTTTATATCCGTTTATCCGTTTCGCGCAGCATCCGTTGAAGACCTATTCGTTGACACCATGCCTGACGACCTCCGCAACCGCCTGCGAAAACTCGGCATCCAAAAGGGTGCGCGTAACCTCACCCCCAAACCTAAGCCCAAACGCTTGAGCGCCATCGAGTCGCTGATCGACGGCGAGATCATCGAAACGGACTACGGCCCGGTCTTCGTGCACGTCGAACGCTACGCGCCCGATCATTTTCATGGCGCTTATCCGTTGGGAGAACTCCTGTCGCAATCGCGCCTAGTGGCAGGTCGCCTCGCCGATCTCGACGAGGAAATCGATCTCAAACGGGTGGCCTTCATCGACACCGAGACCACGGGCCTTGCGGGTGGCACGGGCACGCTGGCGTTTCTCATCGGCGTAGGCACGTTCGAGGAAGATGATTCGTTCACGCTGCGGCAGTTCTTCCTGCGCTCGCCCGCTGAAGAACCCGCCACCCTGCTCCACCTGGCCGAGTGGCTCGATCAATACGAGGCGATCGTTTCGTTCAACGGGCGCGGCTTCGATGTGCCTCTCTTGCAAACACGCTTCATCCTGCACCGCTTGCGCCCGTCGATTCTCAGCGCGCCGAACCTCGATCTGCTGACGCCTGCGCGACGCGTCTGGCGCGGCCGGTTGGAGTCGTGCTCGCTCAAATCGCTGGAATACCACATCCTCGACGTGCACCGCGATCAAGCCGACATCGACGGATCGTTGATCCCGGAGATCTATTTCGACTACATCCGCAGCGGTGATGCGCGCGAGATGCCGCGCGTCATGTATCACAACGCGTTCGACATCCTCTCGATGGTGACGCTGGCGACCCGGTTGATTCAGATCTTTGACGAAGAACGCACTACCTCGCTCACCGCGGCCGATTGGTATGCGCTGGGCAAGTGGCATGCCGATCGGGCTGAGCACGACCAAGCAGAGCGCTATTTGCGGCAGGCAGTGGAGGACCTCGCCGATGCACTCACTCATCATCAAGCGGCCATGCGCCTGAGTCTGCTCTACAAGCAGCTCGATCGGCGCGCTGAAGCGATCGGGTTGTGGGAAGCCGTAGCGCAGGCAGAACCGCTTGATCCGCTCTCCGCCAGCGAGGCGTGTATCGAGTTAGCCAAATACTACGAGTGGCACGCGATCGACTTGCAGCAGGCGATCGCCTGGACCAGTCGTGCCAGCGACTTGACGGTGTCGTTATCTGATCGGTTCGTGCGCGAGGAAAGATTGGCAGAGGCGCAGCATCGCTTGGCACGTTTACAAAAGAAACTGGCTCGCGCCAAGTGATTTCACTTTTCACTCATCACTTGTCACGGTAGCAAACAAAAACCCCGCTTCAACCTCGAGCGGGGTTTTGTCGCAGAGCGCGTGAATTTAACCGAAACACTTCTTGTGGTAGTACATCATCTTGCGCTTCAGACCATCCTTGATGGGGAACATGTCGCCCACCGAGATGACCTGGCCGCACTTTTCACACAGGTGCTTGGTTGGCTGGGCCAATCGCTTGGCTTCTTCTTTGGATTTCTCGCCGGTCTTTGCCATCGTTGCTGCTCCTTCTAAAGTGACTTGCGCCTTCTCAAATCGTGGGGATAATAGCCCCGTTAGGCGGAGGTAATATTCTCACAAACCCCAGTCTCTGTCAAGGAAGGTATCCTTTGTCAAGGATGATATCTTGAAAACCATTCTGTTTGTCTGCAGCGGCAACTACTGCCGCTCACCCCTGGCCGAAGGGCTGGCGCGGCTGCGCCTGAAGCAGGCCGGATATGACGGGCGATTCGTAGTACGCAGCGCCGGCACGCTGCCGGAATATGAAGGGCAGCCAGCGGCCCCGCTGATTCTGGAAGTGCTACGCGAAGTAGGCGCCGCTGGGCAATTCAATCCGCCGCACCAGATCACGTCCGACGAAATTGAGCAGGCCGATCTGATTTTGGGCATCGCCCAACAACACCTCGCTTGGATTGGTGAGCACTACCCGGCGGCGGCCGCGCGCACGTGCTTGCTATCTGACTTAATCGGCGAACGCTGGGACGTGATCGATCCGGGCGTGCAGGAACTTGATCCGCTGCGCGTCTGTCGCAACACGATCGATCGCGTCATCTCCACCGGCCTGCCAGAGCTGATCCGGCGCGCGTCGGAGATGAGCCGATGAGCACCCAACACCTGCTGCTCTTCGATGTCGATGGTGTGCTGATCGAGGATGGCGGCTATTATGCCGCGCTGGTCGCCACGTTGAATTACTTCAACGAACTCATGGGCGCCCACCCGATCGTGTTTGATGCCCCCACGCGCGATCAATTCCAATCGCGCGGCTACGTCAACGAATGGGACCTGTGCCCGCTGTGCGCCGGAACGTTGATCGTCGCAACGCTGACTCGCCATCCTGATCTGGCATTGCGCCCTGCCCCGTTTGAAGACTTCCTGCGCCAGTGTCGTGGTGTCAGCGTGCCGCAATTGAAAGACGTGGCGCAGCCCTATCTCGAACAGATCGATCGCTTGCCGGGCAAACCAGTAGAACGCGCGCGCGATATGCTCCTTAACGCGTTGGCTCAGTTATCTGTGCGAGAAGATACACGTTCTGCCACAGAAGCGTTGCTGCGTGAGATGTTTTCCCAGACGCACGATGTCGATCGCGCGCCCGTCACGCAGATTTTCCAGGAGCTCGTCATCGGATCGAAGTTGTACGCCGAGTCGTATCAGCTGCCACCGCGCTTTGCCGCGCCGTCTGTATTGGTGACGGAAGATCGTTCGTTGATCAGCGCCACGGCGCAAGCCAAACTCGCGGAGTGGGTACAGGCTAATCGGGTGCAGGTCTGCGTGTATACGGCTCGACCGAGCCTGCCTCCCGCCGACGATCCCGATCATATCTCACTCATCGGCTATTCGCCGGAGGCGGAGTTGGGCATGCAGTTGCTGGGCATGGCTTACCCATTGATTGCCACCGGCCGCGTGCAGTGGCTGGCCGCCAAAGTCAACGTGCCATTCGAGAGTGTCACCAAGCCGGCGCCCATTCAGGCCCTGGCGGCGATCGGCGCAGCACTAACGCACGAAGAGGCGAACTCGCTGTTGGCGGCACATGCGCTCGTAGCGCGCCGAGAATTGAGCGGACCGCTGGCACGCCTGAAAGATCGCACCACCCACGTGTGGATTGTCGAAGATGGCATTCTGGGAATGCAGGCCACGCACGGCGCGATCGATCTCTTGAAACAGAACGGGCTCGATCTTCACGCGCACGCCATCGGCATTGCGGCCGGCGGCCCCAAAGCCGCAGCTCTCGCGCCGTTGAGTGAGATCGTGCTGCCGGATGTGAACGCGGCGATCGAGTACATTGAGCCTCGAATAGATCGATCCACGAAGGACACGACGCCCAGCGCGCCGCCTGCTCTCCAGTGGAGAACAGGGAACGGCGAGTAACACGAAGTCATTGCGCTGTGTATTTTACGCATTACGCTTTAGTGCGAAGCCTCCCTGTGGGACGCATTACTTACCGTTTGCCGCATCATCCTCTCAATGATATGATTGCGCGGCTTTGATTCAAAGGAAAACAAACTACTCTGCCGTCATTGCGAGATGACCATCCCGCCAGCGTGATGCATGAGGGCAGAAACTTGCCAGATGAGTGTCATTCCGAAGGAGCGCCTTTCGCACCTGCGCGCCCCCGCCGCTATGCGGCGGACAGGGCGTGCGACTGAGGAATCTCTCGCGCGGCAGGCGACGTGGTTGGCCGGGCCAGAGATTCCTCGCGCCGCTCGGAATGACACCTACGCGCAAGTTTCTGAGCAGGAGTATCCTGAGCGAAGTGGCATCTTTTCGCCACGCAGTCGAAGGATGCGACGAAGCAATCTCGACCCACTGGCGTAGGAGACTGCTTCGCTGACGCCTTACCCGCCGCAAAGCGGCGGAGGCGCGCCGGGCGAAAGCGCTCGCAGTGACGGCAGATAGTAGTTATAGGAAAACAAGGAGAAGTTGTGGTGAAGAAGATTCTGATGCTGATCACGGTCAGTGTGCTGCTGCTAGTGCTAGCGGCCTGCGGCACGACTACTGAAACTACGACGCCCACCGTTACGGCAACGGCCAAACCGCTACCGACGAAGACTCCCATCCCGACGGCGACGCCGACGGTCACACCTGCGCCCAGCGGCGTGTTTGCTTCGGGAGCGCTGCCTGCAGCATTCCGCACCCAGATCAATGACAAGTTAGCCCAACAGGCTGGCGCCTTTATCGCGAGCGGCGATCCGAATTTAGCCGCACTGCAAGTGGCGTACGCGCCCAATATCGACGTACCGATCATCGGCCAATGGGTGTATGCGCTGGTCGCGCCATTCCCGACGCTGGTCGACGATGTGCCGTGGAGCGCGGTGCAATCTGCTTGGCAAGGTCAGCCCGTGGAATGTGACGCCTGCGACTTCACCGGCCCGCTGCGTCTGAGCGAAACCACGCTCAGCGCCCTGAAGACGGTGCTGGGTGAACCCGCCTCAGGCGCGGTAGAGGTCGTGCCCGCCGATCAGTTGACGCAGAAACTGTGGGATGCTAAGCCCGCGTGGGGCATCTTGCCGTTCGACGAATTAAATCCGCGTCTCAAGGTTCTGTCGATCGATGGGCGCACGCCGTTTCATCACAACCTCGACATGAACGCCTATCCGCTGGTGGTCAAGATCGGCCTCGCCGGCCCGATCGAGAAAGCCGAGCAACTCCAAGCGGTTTTAGGGCAACCGCTGACCAATCGCGATGAAAGCAAGCTGACGCTGGTCGCCATGACCGGCGTCACCGCCATGTCGCGCGACTTCGCCGCCAGCATGGATGTGAATGGCGTGCTGTATCCGGCAAAAAACATTCAGGACTATTTTGACACTTCCGACATCGTCCACATCAGCAACGAGGTTTCTTTCTGGCCCGATTGTCCCAAACAGCCCACGGCAAATCGCGGCGTATTTTGCAGCGATCCCAGCTACTGGGAACTGTTGAAACACGTCCACACCAGCGTGATCGAGAACACCGGTAACCACATGAACGATTACGGCTGGGAACCTTTTTCGTACACGTTGGGGATTTACGAAAAAGAGGGCATTCCGTACTTTGGCGGCGGACGCACCATCACCGAAGCCACGCGCTACATCACACTGACCAACAACGGCAACATACTCGCCTTTGCGGGTTGCAACCCAGTCGGACCGTCGATCGACTGGGTCGATGGGCTGGGCGACGGTCGACCCGGTTCTGCGAAGTGCGCGTCGCCGTATCCTGAATTGCAAGACGAGATCAAGAAGGCCAAAGCGACCGGTGCCGTGGTGTTCTCGACTCTGCAATACAACGAACAACCATTGGGCGATTACAGTTATGAAACAGCGGTATCTCAAGAAAAGGACTTCGAGCGTCTCATCGACGCCGGGGCGGATGTAGTCAGTGGCAGTCAGGGCCACAGCGTCCAGGGCTTCGGCTTGAAGGGCAACGGCTTCATGCACTACGGTGTGGGCAATTTGTTCTTCGATCAGATGCAGGCCCGCAATCTGCGCGAGAACTTCATCGATCGCTATCTGGTCTACGACAACAAATTACTGGGCGTAGAACTGTTGACGACCATCCGCGATGAGACTGCGCTGCCGCGCAAGATGACGACGGAAGAACGGCGCGGGTTGTTGAAGACGCTGTTTGACTTGAGTTATTGGGAGTAGTAGCCTCACCCTCCCCAGTCCTCCCTCTCCTGAAGCATCTCAGGAGAGGGAGGGGAGAAAAGCAAAAACGGGCGATCGAATTTATCGATCGCCCGTTTAACTAAGGGCTTGCCAAGAAATAAGTCCGCACTTTCGACGCTCCCGCCGGATTGCAAATCCGGCGCTGGGGGCTGGATGTGACCATCCAGCCTGGAGCAATCTGCGGAGTTGTTCTTTGACGGCTTCTAACTCTGTGAGGGAGACAAGATGCGTTATCTACGCTGGCTATTGTTGTTCATTCCGGTGGCAATTCTGATCGAACTGCTGCACGGGAATGAAATCATCTTGTTTGTTACTTCCGCGCTGGCCGTCATCCCACTGGCGGGGTTGATGGGCGAATCGACCGAAGCCTTAGCTGAGAAGACCGGCCCGCGCCTAGGCGGCCTGCTCAACGCCACGCTGGGCAACGCCGCCGAATTGATCATTACGCTTTTCGCCGTCAGAGCCGGGTTGCTCGATCTGGTGAAAGCCTCGCTGATCGGCTCGATTCTCGGCAATGTCCTATTGGTGATGGGTTTCAGCACTCTGATCGGCGGCCTGAAGAATGGCATCCAAAGATTCAATCGCTCGCATGTGGGCGTCGATTCCACCATGGCGATTCTGGCCGTCATCGCGTTGAGCATTCCGTCTTTCTTCAACGCCGCCATTGAACCAGACAAGCTGCGCGTGGAAGAACTAAGCCTAACGACGGCCATTGCGATGATCGTCATCTATGCGCTCTCCCTCCTCTACTCGCTACGCTCGCGCACGCCGGCCGAAGCCGAGGTGGGACCGGCGACCCCGCCATCACGCAGCAGGCCACATTGGGGCACCCGGAAAGCACTGGGCGTACTCGTGCTCGCCACGATCGGGATTGCGCTGATGAGCGAGTTCCTGGTGAGTTCCGTAGAGCCGGTCACCAAGCAGTTGGGCTTCAGCGAATTCTTCGTCGGCATCATCGTCATCCCCATCATCGGCAATGTCGCGGAGCATATCGTCGCAGTGGAAGTCGCCTTGAAGAACCAAATGGATCTCAGCCTCTCGATCGCGCTGGGGTCCAGCCTGCAAATCGCGCTGTTCGTCGCGCCGGTGCTGGTGTTTGTCAGCCCGCTGATGGGCCACCCGCTGATGCTGGAATTCAACGGCTTCGAAGTGATCGCCCTGACGGCGGCCGCGGTCATCGCCGCACTGGTGTCATTGGATGGTGAATCGAACTGGCTGGAAGGCGCCATGCTCATTGCGGTCTATATCATCATTGCGCTGGCCTTCTTCTTCTTGCCCAGCGCAGCCAGCGCCGAGGCGGCGCGTTTGACAAGCCCGTTAGGCATGTTATAATCTGCGCCAGCTTCCCGTCAGAAATCAGGAGAACAACTGTGCAGACGTATTTGAGTATCGCGATGATTATTGTTTCAATTCTGTTGATCGCGCTGATCATCATCGGCGCGCAAAACTCGGCCGTGGGCAACGTGTTCGGCGGTGACAGCCCGGTTTACCATTCGCGGCGCGGCATCGAGCGCACGCTGTTCAACCTCACCGTCTGGGTGGCTGTGATCTTCTTTATTTTGGCAATTCTGAGTGTGCTGGCCGCCACGACGCCGCAGTAGTTGACGATCGCCGATCGGTGCAGGGTTTGAATGGGGGTGTTGCAGTCAGGCTGCAACACCCCTGTTGCGTCTCTGGTCAGTTTAAGCAATTCGCATTAAGATAGCGGCGCAACTTGCGCGGCGCAAAAGTTGCGCCGCGCAGCCGATCGGGTTGAGGGACATCCGGCGGCTCGCGTTCACTTGAGCGAAATGAAATCGATAAGGGTGTGATCTGTGGTTCGACATATCCGTTGGCAAGTTGCTTTAATCACGGTCGGCGTGGTACTCTTAGCCGGTCTCATGGTCTATCTGGCCGAGGCCTACTCCATTCAACGCGAACCGGCTCCGGGCGGGACGTATGTGGAAGGCATGGTCGGCGCGCCGCAATTCGTGAATCCGCTGTTGTGTCAGTACAACGACATCGATCGCGATTTGTGTGAGCTGGTCTTCAGTGGGCTGTTGCGCTACGACGAGCATGGTCAGTTGCAGCCCGACCTGGCCGACAGTTGGGAAGTATCACCCGATGGGCTGGTGTACACCTTTCGGATACGGCCCAATGCGCGCTGGCATGATAATCGGCCGGTGACCGCCGACGATGTGATCTACACCGTCAAGTTTCTGCAAGACCCCAACTTCCCCGGCCTGCAAGATGTGGCCGCTCTGTGGCGCACCGTCAAAGCGGAAGAAGTCAACAGCCTGGTCGTGCAATTCACGCTGCAAGAACCGTATACGCCATTTTTGCAATACGTCGCGGTGGGCAACTTCGGCGTGCTGCCCAAGCACGTGATCGGCGATGTGAAGGCGGCTGATTTGCCCACTCTGCCGTTCAATCGCAAACCGATCGGCAGTGGGCCGTTTCAAGTGGAACAATTTGGCAGCGGCGAAGTGGGTCAAGCGCAACACGTGCTGCTCTCCGCTTTTCCCGGCTACTACGGTCGCCAACCGTACATCGCCAAAATCGATTTCAAATTCTATCCCGATTTCTCGTCGATGTTGAACGCTTATCGTGCCGGGGAAATTCAAGGGCTGCACAAGGTACCCGCCGATCAGTTGACGGCGGTGCGCGATACGCCTTCGCTCAATCTTTATACCGGCCCGCAGGCGGGTTACACGATGATCTTCTTGAATCAAGGCGACGACACCCTGCCGTTCTTTCAAGATCAAAAAGTGCGGCAGGCCTTGTTGCTCAGTCTCGATCGGCACAAGATCATTGAAGAGGTCTTGCATATGCAGGGCCAGGTGGCCGATAGTCCCCTCATTCCCGGCACGTGGGCCTACGCCGCGGATCTGCCTCCGGTCATTCCCGATCAGGAACGAGCGCGGCAGTTATTGAACGAGGCGGGTTGGCGCTATCCCATTCCTCCGCAGCGCACGCGTGAAAACATCGCTGAAGTCGTCATTGCTCCGACCAGCGTGCCCAATCCCAACGAGCTGCCGATTCGCGTCAAAGAGGGCATCCCGATCTCATTTACGCTGTATACCAATAACAATCCGCTGCAAGTGGCTCTGGCGCAAGCCGTGGCAACGCAATGGCAAGATATCGGCGTAAAAGCCACCGTCGTGCCGGTGCAGGCCGGTCTGCTCAATAACTATCTGGCGCCGCGCAACTATCAAGCCGCCTTGCTGGATGTGCAGTTGCCTGATGATCCTGATCCCTATCCATTCTGGCACGAAACGCAAGCTGATCCACCCGGGCAGAACTATTCCCAATTCCGCGATCGAGATATCAGTGAAGTGCTGGAACAGGCGCGGCGGACCAATGACACTGCCCAGCGCATCAATCTGTATCACAAGTTCCAGGAAATGTTCCGCGAAAAGACCCCCGGCATCTTGTTGTATTATCCGGTCTACAACTACGCCGTCAGCGAGAAAGTGCGCGCTGTGCAGATCGGCCCCATCGCCGAATCGGCCGATCGTTTCCGCACCCTGCCCGATTGGTACGTCCTCACCCGGCGCGTGATTCAGAACAAAGCGCTCACCGAGCCTTAACCATTACTTTCATGATCAGCCAGCCCAACGCCGAGCCGATCACGCCAATCACATACAGCATATACGCGCCGCGCACGTCGAACACCCAGCCGCCCACCGGCGCGGACACCATATGGATGAACGCGGGCCGCGTGACGGGGAAGACAGCCATCATCATCACCTGTCGCTCGGGCGCGACCTCGCCGATGAAAAGCACCAACGCCACCGCAAAGAAACTGTACGCCACGCCGTCGATCACGGGCGAGAAGAGAATCACCGGGATCATCGGCGCGATCACCACGCTCAACATGCACACGATGTAGAGCAGGAACGCCATGCGCCAATCTGAGTTGTAAAAAGTGCAAAACTACTGTAAACTGCCGGCAGGCTCACCGTTCGACTGTTCGCAACGACAGCCGTAACATACGATAGAGGGTAGCTCCACCACCCGGAGGCGTCATGACCGAGAAGACCCATGTTCACCCGTCTGATGTTCGTGGCTTCAGCCGTCTGGCGGTTGACGCTATGCTTGGGCTGACCGACCTAGTTGAGGCCATGCACCACAACATTGGCCGCGCCCCGGGAATTTTTGGCGCACCGACAGAGGCCCCTACGTCAGGTATCACCGGGCTGGTTTACGGAAGGATCCGCGGAGTAACTCGCTTGGTGGGTGGCGGGATCGATACGCTGCTTGCGCCGCTCATGCCACTCCCAGGTGAGCGGCGTTCATCGCCAGGACGTGAAAGCATGCTCGCCGCGCTGAACGGCGTATTGGGTGATCACCTGGCTGCCAGCAACAACCCGCTGGCGATATCCATGCGACTGCGCCGGGACGGACAATCGCTTGAACTGGAAGGACAGGCGCTAGCCGCGGCAATCCCGCAGCCAAGCGGCAAAATCCTCCTGCTGGTGCACGGGCTGTGCTCGAATGATCTGCATTGGAATCGGCAGGGGCACGATCATGGTGCGGCACTGGCCGCGGACCTCGGCTACACGCACATCTACCTGCACTACAACACCGGTCTCCATATCTCTACCAACGGGCGCGCGTTTGCCGACATGATCGAGGCCCTGCTGCACTGCTGGCCGGTGCCCGTGGAAGAAGTGGTGATCATCGGGTATAGCATGGGTGGATTGGTGTCCCGCAGCGCTTGCCACTACAGCACGGTTGCAGGCCACGATTGGCTGCGGCGCCTGCGCAAGATCGTATTCCTCGGAACGCCGCACCATGGAGTTCCGCTGGAACGCGGCGGCAACTGGGTGAATATCATTCTAGGCGTCAGCCCCTACACTGCCGCGCTTGCTCGCCTGGGAAAGATTCGCAGCGCCGGCATCACCGATCTACGCTACGGCAACCTACTGAACGAGGACTGGGAAAATTGGGATCGTTTTGCGCACTTCAGCGACCGACGGCGATCGGTGCCGCTACCCAACGGCGTGCAATGGTACACCATTGGAGCGACAACCGGGAAAACAGCGGACGACCGTAGCGACCCGCTGTTCGGCGACGGACTCGTGCCTCTGCACAGCGCTCTCGGCTACCACAAGAATCCCAGCTTGACCTTACCGTTTCGAGAGTCCCAGCAATGGATTGGCTACGATATGAACCACCTAGACTTGCTCCATCGGCGCGAAGTGTATAACCAGATGCGGCAATGGCTCGCCTCTTAATGTAGCCTTTATCTTGGGCGTCCTCGTTGGCAAGCGCATCCTGTTGGTGGATGATGCGGTCAACGCGGGGTCGGCCACGCGATCGAATCGGCTGGCTTTGCCAGCCGATTCGTGCAGCGCTTCAGCCTGCCACGCGCCGATTCTTGACCATGAGTTTCATAATCGACCAACCCAACGCCGATCCGACCGCGCCGATGACGTAGAGCGCATACGCGCCACGCACGTCGAACATCCAGCCGCCCACCGACGCGGACATCATACGGATGAACGCGGGCCGCGTGACGGTGAAGACAGCCATCATCGTCACCTGCCGCTCGGTCGCGACCTCAATGCCGTGAGGCACAAGTCCCCGACATCGCCACTGCGGAAGCCATCATCCCACAGGTCGATACGCGCCTCACCCTGCGAACGAATACCCAGCAAGCCACCAGCTATTTCCGAGAAGGCTTTGCCTTCTCGCCCATGTATACCCTCGGCATCAAGCAGACAATTCAAGGAAAGGGGGAACTGCGCACATGACTCAAGGTCGAAAAGGCCAGTTGAATTATCGCTGTCCACGCTGCCTGATGCGCGAGATCGACATGGATATGCTCTACGATCAGGGCATCAGATCACGCCCGACGTTCCGTTGACCACCAACTTCATGGGCTTCCACAAAGCGCTTGATTACTAGACCGGGGCCACGCGGGAAGATATTGTCTCAAATGATGCTTATCCCGATACCTCCGACCCGGAATGGATGATCGAGTCGGGAGAGGTGTGACCACCGACTTTGTTCATCCTGAAGCTGATCTGTCACATTATCGGTTGGTGATCGTGCCGCATCTCTATTCTTCCCTATTGACAAAAATATAAACTCGTAGTATGATTTATCAGTAAATAGAAACTCGTAGAGTAATTACTTTATGTCAGTCCGATTCGCACTCCTTGGTCTTCTGGCGCAACGCCCGCGACACGGTTACGAGCTCCATGCCGCGTTCGAGGCCGTTATGGGCGGGGAAGTGAACTGGGATGTCAAACCGGCTCAGATTTACTCGACGCTGGCCCGACTGCAAGAGAGCGGACATATCGTTGAGGAGATCGATGGCACTGATGGCGAAGGTGCTGACCGGCGGGTGTATGCCATCACCGAAAAGGGTCAGACCGATCTGGTGGCCTGGTTCAATACGCCGGTCACCCGTGAGCATCAACGCGACGAGGTCTTCGCCAAGTTGATGCTGGCCATTGCGACCGATGTCGCCAAGCCCCGCCACGTGCTTCAGATTCAACGGGCCAGACTCTATCAGGACTTGCACGCCCTCACGGTGCAGCGCAGCAAAGTCGATCCGCAAAAGGATCTGGCCCATATCCTGCTGTTGGACAGCGCGGTGATGCACATCGAGGCGGACTTGCGCTGGCTGGATATGGTCGATGCCCGGCTCGACGAGATCAAGCGGCAGCCCTTGCCGGAACCGGAGATGCGGCCGCGCGGACGACCGAAGAAAATTGTTGATTCTTGATTGCTGAGTGCTGATTGATCACAATGTCTTTCAATCAACAATCAGAAATTGTAGAGGCAACCATCATGATCATCCAAACCGAAAACCTGACGAAAATCTACGGACGCGGCGAGACGGCCGTGACGGCCCTGCACCATTTGAATTTGTCTGTCGACGCTGGTGAGTTCGTCGCGATTATGGGACCGAGCGGCTGCGGCAAATCGACGCTGCTCCATTTGATCGGCGGACTCGATCGAGCCACCGAAGGGCGCGTCTGGCTCGATGGCCACGAGCTGTCGAAACTGGACGACACTCGCTTGACCGAGATGCGCCGTCGCAAGATCGGCTTTGTCTTTCAGTTCTTCAATCTGATTCCGGTGCTGACTGCGATTGAAAACGCCGCCCTGCCCTTGATCCTCGATGGGGTGAAGCAAGCCGAGGCGCGCGCCACTGCGATCGAGTGGCTCAAGCGCGTGGGTCTGGCCGGGCAGTTGACGCAGCGCCCCGATCAATTGTCGGGCGGGCAGCAACAGCGCGTGGCGATTGCGCGCGCGCTGGTCACGGAACCGGCGTTGATCATGGCCGACGAACCGACCGGCAATCTCGATTCGCGCGCGGCTGATGAAATCGTCGGCTTGCTCCGGCACGTGTCCGCTGAGTGGAGGCGCGCGGTGTTGATGGTCACACACGATCCGCGCATCGCCGCCTATGCCGATCGGATTGTGTTCCTCAAAGATGGCACCATCATCGATGAGACGCGCCTGACCGGCGATGGAACGGGTGAGGCCGAGCGGGTGCGCGTGAAAGTGGCAACACTGTAAGTGGTTCATATTGTTGCACTAGAGCAGTTTCCAAGTTGATTTACGACATCATCCTACGCCGTCATTCCCGCACGTTTTCGCCTAGCGCGCCCCCGCGCACAGCGCGGACAGGGCGTGGCGGGAATCCAGGTGCCTATCAACCAAGATGTAATTTGTCCACCTGGATGCCCGACAGAAGCACTCGGGCATAACGGAACCGTAAACCAAACTGGCATTCGATCTATGATGAGGTCTTCCAATGAGCATTCAATTCATGCTGGCCGCTCGCTATCTGAGCGGTCGTAAACTGCGCACGTTGCTCACCACGCTGGCGGTGATCTTCGGCGTGATGATTATCTTTGCTTTGAACGGGATGCTGCCCGCGTTCTCGCAGGCGTTCCGCGAAAACATGCTGGCCGCGACCGGTGCGGTTGATCTGTCTGTGACCGGCGTGACTGAGAATGTCTTCGATACCACGGCGTTGGCTACGGTACGCAGTGTTAATGGCATCGCGCACGCCAGCGGCTCCCTGCGCCGCACGATCACCTTGCCTGCCGGCTCAGCGGCCGAGGCCGTGACGGTGACCGGACTCGACGACGCCGCGCAAACGGTGCGCCCTTACTATCTGGTGAGCGGACGATTTTTGCAACCCGGCGATGAGAATGTGATGATCATTTCTCAACATCTGGCGCAGCAAGCCGGTCTGAAGGTGGGCGATAAATTCACACTACCCTCAACCTCTGGAACGACCGAGTTCGACATCAGCGGCCTCATCACGACCAGTCCGCTGCCGGGCGTCGAAGCCGTCTATGTGCCGCTATCAGCCGCACAGCAGCTGCTCAATCAGCCGGATCAAATCAACACGATCGAAGCCGTGTTGGCCGCCGGGATCGATCGGGCGCAGGTGGAAACCGCCGTACAAGCGCAGCTGGGCAGCGGCTTCAAGCTGGGCGGTCTGGAAGTCGGCAATGAGCTGCTCTCGAATTTTCAACTCGGCGAAGTGGCGATCGATTTGTTCGGCCTGTTGGCCATTGCGATGGGCGGCTTCATCATCTTCAACACCTTCCGCACCGTGGTCGCCGAACGTCGGCGCGATCTGGGCCTGTTGCGCGCGGTCGGCGCCACGCGGCGCATGGTCATCGGTGTGATTCTCACCGAGAGCTTGATCCAGGGTGTCATCGGCACAGTCTTAGGCATGATCGCCGGTTATGGGTTGATCATCTTTATGCTGACCGGGATAGGCCCGATGATTCAACAGCTGGTGCGGTTCCAAATCGGCGGACCGCTCTTCACGCCGTGGGCCTTCATTCTTTCGATCGGGTTGGGAGTGGGCATCACGGTGCTGGCGGGCTTGTATCCGGCGATCATGGCGGGCCGCGTCACCCCGATCGAAGCCCTGCGCCCGGCGGAGGCAGCCGTGCAGCAGCGTGCGCTTAATCGGCGCGAGATCGGCGGTATCATCTTGATCGGGTTGGCCGTAATCACACTGTTGATCAAGAACAGCCAGCTGTCGGCGGCGGGCGCCTTTCTATTCATCATCGGCTTGATCTTGATCGCGCCGCTGTTGATCCGCCCCATCACCGCGATCTTTGGCCGCTTGCTCGGCGTCGTCTTCGCGCGTGAAGGTCAAATCGCGCAGGGCAACCTGACGCGCCAGCCGGGCCGCGCGGCGGTGACCGCCTCGACGATGATGATCAGCCTGGCGATCATCGTGGCGCTGTTAGGTCTGCTGGGCAGTCTGTACAACGGCATGCTGGGCGGCTTTCTGGACAAGACGCTGAACGCCGACTTCATGCTGATGCCGCCTTCGATCTTTTTGCAAAGCGGCAATATCGGCGCGACGCCTGAGCTAGCCCAACAGATTCGTCAAGCCCCGGGCGTGTCGATGCTCACGACCCTGCGGCTGGGCACGAGTAAGGTTGGTAATTTGCCGCTGCAAGTCATCGGGATCGATCCGGCCACGTTCCCGATCGTCTCCGGCCTGCAATTCACGGCCGGCGACGAAACACAAGCCTATGCGGACCTGGCAGCGGGTCACGCGATCGTCATCAACGGCGTTTTCGCGTTGAAGAATAAGGTCAACATCGGCGATGTGCTGCCGCTGGCGACCGCCGAGGGCACGCAGGATTATCGGGTGGTGGGCATCGGCACGGATGTGCTCAACGCCAAACTCGATACCGGCTACATCTCGCAAACTGATCTGGCGCGGGACTTCCATCAAGCCAATGATGTGATGTTGCTGGTGCGCAAAGCCCCGGAGGCGGACGCGCTTCAAGTGCGCGTCGCGCTTGAAAAGATCACCAGGAATTATCCGGCGTTTACGCTGTTTGCTTACACCGAATGGCGCAGTCTGCTCCTCGACACAGTGAGCGGCGCGATGGGCTTCTTCTATCTGCTGCTGGCGGCGTTGACGTTGCCGTCGTTGATTGCCTTGATCAACACGCTGGCGATCAACGTGATCGAGCGCACGCGTGAAATCGGGATGATTCGGGCGGTCGGCGGAACCCGATCGCAGGTGCGGCGGATGATCCTGGCTGAAAGTTTGCTGCTATCTGCCGCAGGAACCGGCTTTGGAATTCTGGCCGGTATCTGGCTGGGGTATTCCATCGTCAGCGGGATCAGCATGGCGGGGATCGTGATGCCGTACAGTTTCCCCGCGGCGGGTGTGCTGGCGGCCATCGGCGTCGGGTTGATCTTCGGCGTGTTGGCCTCAACCATTCCGGCCCGGCAAGCGGCGCGGCTCGATATCATCGCGGCGCTGCATTACGAATAAACTTGATACGGTCTCATGCTCGCTATGCTGTGAGGACATGTTGCGTAGTCTTCACGAGCACGATAAGGCGGAAAACACGTGGCTAATCTCGTTTCAATAAAACCGATAGACTTTGCCTGCCCAAAGTGCAAGCGTCTACTTCGCGCGGATGACAACGCTCTGTACTGCAACGAATGTAACCAAACGTACCCCATGTCGGCGGTGTTCCCAATTTCGTCCCTGATGATGTGCTGGCCGGCGTTGCGCCAAATTATCGGTGGATTAAGATGCTGGAATTTCTGGCCCCTGTGTACGAAGGTGCGCTCTGGCAGTCGTTCATCTTGAACATGGCCGGCGGCCGGAATAGTTCACTGCAGAGCATTGCACACTTCATCGCAAAGACTCTGGAGGGCGTAACCGGATCGGTGCTCGACGTGGCCTGTGGGCCAGCCACCTACGGCCGCCGCATGACTTCCCCGGACAGGAGTGTCTATGGCATTGATTTCTCCATGGGCACGCTGCAGCAGGGGATGAAGAATATCGCGCGCGATGGCATCGCCAATATTCACCTGGCCCGAACCCGCGTCGAGGAGCTGCCATTTGAGGATGCCGTCTTCGACGGGGCCATCTGCGGCGGCTCCCTACATCTTTTTCCTGATACGGCGCTCGCGCTGCGGGAAATTGCGCGCACTCTGAAAGTCGGTGCCCCTTTAGCGGTCACGACCTTCGTGGCCGGGAATTCACTCCTGACGCGCATGATGAAGCGCCGCAAGAACATGCACGTCTTCGAATTGCCTCAATTGCAACACGATCTGACCGAGGCCGGTTTTGAGGGCTTCACCTCGAAACTGGATGGCGACTTTATCATGTTCAGCACACGGAAAGTGCCGTCCCAACGATCTTGAAGCATGGATCGCTAAAACAAACAACAACACGCATTGAAGAGGCTATACCCGATGACAAATAAACCGGCGATTTGGGCCGAGAAATTGCACAAATCCTATGGCAAGGTACACGCCCTGGACGGGCTTGATTTGGCTGTTGTGGCAGGAAGCATCCTGGCCGTCCTTGGTCCCAATGGCGCAGGCAAAACAACCGCGGTGTGCTGCCTGACCACTTTGTCCAGGCCCGATAGTGGACGTGCGGAGGTGGCTGGCTACGATGTGGTTCGTCAAGCGGCTGCCGTCCGCGCTTGCATTGGCTTGACGGGTCAATTTGCCACTGTGGATGAACGGCTGACGGGTTTTGAGAACCTTGAGATGTTTGGACAGCTCTATCATCTGTCTGGAAAAACAGCGCGACAACGGGCCAGGAAATTACTGGAAAGCTTTGATCTGGTAGAGGCGGCCAATCGGTTTGTTAAGACCTATTCGGGTGGTATGCGACGGCGGCTTGATCTGGCCGCCAGTCTGATTGCAAATCCACCCATCCTCTTTCTGGATGAGCCGACAACCGGACTGGATCCGCGCGCCCGCCTGGTGGTTTGGAAGGTCGTCCGTGACCTGGTCGCGGAAGGAAAAACGGTCTTCCTTACGACGCAGTATCTAGAGGAGGCCGATCAGTTGGCGCATCAAATTGTCGTGGTAGATCAGGGACGCGTGATCGCGCAAGGCACCAGCGACGAACTGAAAGAGCAGATTGGCGGAGAACGATTGGAGCTCACTGTAGCCGCGAAAAGCAACCTGCAGATCGCGGTGCAAACGCTTCGCCCACATACGGCAAGCGGTGAAGTGCAGATCGATGAGGGACACCGTCATCTCACAGCGCCGTTACTCCAGGGAGGGCAGCAGCTCACCGGCATCATACGCGACTTTGAGGCCGCTCAAATCGTCTTGGAGGAATTCGCCCTGCGTCGTCCAACCTTAGATGATGTTTTCTTATCGTTAACCGGGCACGTTGCAACCAAAGCCGATCCCAATGGAACGACACAGCTGGAAAGGGATTCACGATGAAGAACGACCAGATTTTTTCTGCCGATAACGATACTCCGCATGTCTATCCGGCGTTTTATTGGACAATCGCCGATACGCTGGTGATCACTAAACGCGAACTGAAACGGATCAGCCGCAACCCTGATGATATTGTCGGAGCCATTATCGTGCCCATCATCTTCTTCGTGTTGTTTCGCTATGTTTTCGGCGGGGCCATATCTATTCCGGGATATGACTACTCCAATTATTTAGTAGCCGGGGTGTTGGTCATGACTGTTTTCTTTAGTTCGGGAACGGTCGGCCTCGGCGTGTGTAGCGACCTGGAAAGCGGTATCATCGACCGCTTCGTATCCCTACCTATGGCCAGGTCTGCGGTGCTCAACGGGCGTGTATTAGCCAGCTTTATCAAAAGTTTCTTCATCCTGCTTTTCATGCTGGCGTTTAGCGTATTGCTCGGGTTTAGGCCGGAAGGTACAGTGATTAACTACCTGATAGCGCTCGGGTTGCTGATGCTCAGCTGTTTAGCGTATATCTGGTTCATTGCGCTATTTGCCTTGTTAGTGAGGAGCGTTGAGTCTTTCGGAGCGATAGGGCCGCTGTTTATGATGTTATTCGTGTTTTTCAGCAGTGGCTTAGTCCCCACCAGCACGATGCCCGGCTGGCTGCAAATCTATGCCAAACATCAACCCTTCTCATTGCTGATTGACGCGGTGCGCGGGCTGGTTCTTAATCGACCAGACACGTCAGCGATCTGGCAATCCACTGTTTGGTTTGTCATTCTGATCCTGATCCTTGTGCCGCTGTCCGTCTGGGTCTATGGACGCCGAGCGGCCCGCTAAAGATACACACGAGGAAGAAAATACGTGGCTAATTCCACTCCAATAAAACCGATAGGCTTTGCCTGCCCCAAGTGCAAACATCCGCTTCGTTCCAGCGAGAATGCTTTCTCCTGTGCCGAGTGCGATCGGACGTACCCCATGATCAACGGTATCCCCGATTTCATCTCGGGAAATTCGCAGCCCGGCAGGCGGCGCGGCTGGACATCATCGCGGCGCTGCATTACGAATAGAAAACTGAATCTGTCGAGCCTCGACAACCTGTGCACCTGACCAGGATCGAAACTCCCCCAGTGCTGGGGGAGTTTTGGTTGACAGAGGCATATGATATGCGCGCAGCTTCTGTTTTGTCGAAAATAAATTTAACTCTGCTTGAGCTGCTGCCAGCGCTCCATCACGGCCCGGTTCTCGGCCACATTCTCGAGGAACGATCGACGCCACTCTGCGTCACTGATGTTGTCTGCAGCAATTCCCGTTTTGACTTGGGTTGACAGCGGCAAGCATTTTGGCTATGGTTGAAGCCAACCGTTCCTGTTGTGTTACTACTCAGCCGTCATGCCCGAATGCTTTTATCGGGCATCCAGACTCACCGCTGGCAGGGTTTATGGATTCCCCGCCACGTCGTACCCGGCACGTTGTGCCGGCGACGCGCCAGGCGGAAGCACGCGGGAATGACAGTGCTGCCGTGGGCTGAGTAGATACCCTGTCGCACGCCGAGGAGGCTTGCCGATGAGCGCGCCGCTGTCACTGTCCGCCGACGTTTTGTTGGGTGTTGTTCGGACTGAATTTGAACACGTGCCGGATCAGCGGGCCGACAATGCCTCGCTGGACTTGGCCGATGCGCTGAGGTCCGGCTATGCCCTGTTCGCGCTGAAAGACCCGTCGCTGTTAGCCTTTGACGAGCGGCGGATGACTGACCGCCATCTGCACACGATTTTCAAGATTGGACAGGTGCCGAGTGATACGCAGCTGCGCATCCTGTTGGATGACGTGGAGCCAGCCGACCTTCGCCCGGTGTACCGGCGGCTCCATCGGGCGTTAGCGGCGAGAGGCCAGTTGCGGCCCTAGGGGTTTCTGGAGGGGAGTTACTTGGTATCGTTGGATGGCACCGGCTACTTTAGTTCGAAGAAAGTGCATTGTCCAGCCTGCCAGCAAAAAGTCAACGCGAGGGCCTGTCCCCAATGGCCCACGGTATACGTCACATTTTTGGCCTGACTGGGCGCTTCGCCGTTGGCGCCGATCATAGTGTTGTCGAAGTGCAGCAACAAACTTTCACTGACGGGTTGAGTGGGCGAGATAACGACTCCGCCATTCTTCAACCAACGAAATTGACTGCCTGATTCTGGATCGCCATCCGCATCGTTGAAGTCCGCACTGCCGAGGGCATAGGCGTAATCCGACGTGGCATGGATGGCGGCATTCGCGCAGGTCGGCGCGCTGGTGAGTGCCGCGCGTGATGAGAACGGGACGGAAAGACTGAGTAGGCCGAGTGTTAATGCAACAAGCGAGATGAAGCAGCACATGAAGAATCGCATGGTGTCCTTCCTTTCGACAAGATTGGCCGGAGACGAGGAGGCTATTAACGATCGGCAAGAAGTATAGTGCGAAGCAACGAGACGGGCAAATCGATCGGGCGTCTTCGACACGCGCCTTGGATTCAGTGGTGCGCTGGCCGGTGATGTGACGGGTGTCCAGACCAGCACGACGGTGAGCAAACTCCAAGGACTGCCTCTCGCCAATGCGGCACCCACGATAAATCAAGTGTTGAAGTGGAACGGCGCGCAATGGTCGCCGGCCGACGATGCGATCGGCACGCCGGGCAGCGGCGACATCAGCGCCGTGAATGCGGGCGGTGGCACGACGGGCGATGTGACGTTATCGGTTGTGACGAGCACGATTCAACAACGGGTGAGTGGCGTATTTGGTGCGCACTTCGGCCAGGCTTAACGCTTTGCCCTCGGTAATCTGTTGGCGAGCCAAGCGGATCGATTCAAGAAACGCGGGATTCTGTGTCAATTTTGTTCATAAGCCGCTATTTCTTAATCCCCTTCGGTCCCCAATCGTCGTTACCCGAGTCGCGTGCTGCGCCCATGATCCAGCCGACGACGACAAAGAAGACGATGCCGCCCAGTCCAAGCAAGGGGCCATAGGCAGGCATGTCAGGCAGGTGGGTGATGATGACGTAGAACAGCAGGCCGATCAAGCCGCCGGCCAACGCCCACCAGACTTTGTTGGGGATGTCTTTCAAGACACTCCGCCCGGTGACTTTAGTGCTCTGCCGCCGCTGACGACTGATCTGCTCGTACTTCGCCTTCTTCTCGTTGGGATCATAGCGCGTTCGAATCTGCTGCTCGCGCAGGCGCTTGAGCCGTTCGATTTCATCGTTGTTCGTGGGCATGATCGACCTCCTGCACGCGGATGCTTTTATTTTAGACGCAAAGAGGCGGAGGGTCAATCGGTTTCAGAGAGCGCAACACGGAGGCGCCGATGCCTCCGTGCCGGCGACAGCACTATTCAGTCGTGAGAGTTCACGTGTTGGTCGCGTACTTTTTGGACGTTGGTAGCTCCTTGATTCGCAAATGAGCCGCCGCTTATTCTTCGTGCGCATACGGTTCTTGTGGCTCGGCGAGAGTCCTGACTGAAGCTTTGTTTGCCATGGAAGTCAGCAAGCGTTCTTGCAACCATAGATTGGCGAGGCTTTCGGCGCTGAGGCCGCGTGCCGTGGCCGCCTCGCGCAGGCGCGTCAGTATCTCAGGATCAATCGCCAGATAGTGTCGCCGTGAGCGTAAGTCGAACTCCAGCGACACTTCATGCGTCTGCGCATCGAAGTCAGTGGCGTCGTGGGTGTCCCAAAACTCTGCCAGCTCTTCAAGTGATCGCGCTTGAGAGATGCTGGAGAGAGGTTTATTCATTTTCCTGAACGGCGTATTTGACGCGCATTTCGGCCAGGCTCAACGCTTTACCCTCGGTGACTTGTTGGCGAGCCATACGGATCGATTCAAGAAACGCGGGATTCTGCGCCAGTAATTCATCGACAACATCGTCATCGTCAAGGTCCCGGATAATGTACCTGGGCCTGCCATTCTCGGTGAGTAATACCGGACCGCGGCCGGACGTGTGAACGGCTTCGCGCAGCCGCGCATCCAGGTTTTCTAACTCAAACACTTGAGTATTCATTTTTCGCCTCCTACTCCCCGCAAATAATCCAACGAAGAAACTTTGCTCAAAATGCGCAGAACCTTTACCGTGAATGCGACTTCATCTACGTCATAGTATACCCGATAGTCCCCCACTCGGAGCCGGTATGCCGGGGAGTCGAGCAAGCGTAGCCGTTTAATGCGGCTGCGGCTGAGTGTGGTTGGGGCGTGTGTCAGGTGTTGCTCGATGGCATCCAACAGTTCATTACGATGGAAGGCTTTCATGGCCGCCAGATCAGTTTCGGCTTGCAGCGCAATTTCAATAGTAAACGGCATAGTTGGAGTCCAGGTGTCCCTTCACAATTGTTGTCAGTCATCGCTCTGGATGCCCGATAACGGTACTCGGGCACACTTGCACCCACTGCGTGCAGTGCGGTGTGACGGCTGAGCAGTTGCCAAACAAATCTTTATTTCCTGGTACCCTTCGCCCCCAATCGTCTTTACCGGTATCGTGCGCCGCGCCCAGTATCCAGCCGACGACGACGAAAAAGACGATGCCGCCCAGTCCAAGCAAGGGGCCATAGGCAGGCATGTCAGGCAGGTGGGTGATGATGACGTAGAATAGCACGCCGATCAGGCCGCTGGCCAGCGCCCACCAGACTTTGTCGGGAATGTCTTTCAGGACATTTTGCCGCGTGACTTTGGCGCCCTGCCGCCGCTGATAGCTGATCTGTTCGAACTTGGCCTTCTTCTCGTTGGGATCGTAACGCGTTCGTATTTGCTGATCGCGCAGGCGTTTGAGGCGTTCGATTTCGTCGTTGTTGGTCGGCATGCTCGGCCTCCTGCATGCGGATGATCAATATTGTAGACGCAAAAGGGAGGAGGGTCAATCGGTTTCAGAGAACACAAACACGGAGGCGTCGATCGTCGCAACGATGCCTCCGTGCCTGTGACAGCGCTATTCAGTTGTGGAAATCTAGGCGTTGGCGGGTATCAGCGATTGCGCGATCTGAAAAAGGTTGCCTTCGGGATCGTGCACGTCAGCATAGATGACCATGCCGGGGTACGTGACCGGATCGTCAACCTTGACGCCGCGCTTCCGAAGTTCGGCGGCGGCTTGGGCGCAATCGTCTACGTTAAAGACCGGGATCGTGCCGCCGCGCACGGGTGGAGTGGCATCGCGCCACAGGCTGATGGCGAAAGTGGTCTGGCCCACTTCGCCAAATTCGCACCAGCCCACTTCTTCGATGTCGAACAAAATCGGCAGGCCGAGCGTGTCGTGATAGAACGCTTTGGCTTTGGCCCAGTCCATGACAGGGACCGAGACGGTGTTGAGTCCTTTAAACAGTGACATGATCTTCCTCCTGGCTGAGATGTTGAGGTCAGGCTATGACCTACTACTGATTATACGATCCAGGAGGCGCTGTGGTTCGGTCGGCGGGGCGCAGTGAAGAAAATTTAGGCTGATGTTCTAGTGCGGTGAAGCATCTCCCATCTTTATGAAGCGACAACTGGTGTGCATCTCATTCCCACGGCATATCGAACCAACTCACATACTCTTCCAACGCACTCTCGGCGATGCTGTAGTCCTCACCGCGCGCGCTCGTGCGTTTGTGTTTTACTTTGGCATCTTTGAAGAGTCGATCGAAAACATCGTACAAATACTCTGCCACTTCTTCAGGATCGCCGGCCTCGCTGGAATCCAGTAGAGCCTGCGCCACAGAATCTTCTTCGATATCATCACCCTGATTTTCGGCGGCGATGAGATAGGCATATTGGAGCATGCCGGCAACGACAACTGAAAGACGATGCGTGCGCCCTTCTGGAACCAGACGACGGAGCATATCGACCCATACCGTGTAGGTCCCCGGGCCAACGACTTCTTGCAGGCTTCGTTTGTGTTGTTTGGTAGGCATGTTTGGCAAGTCCTTGATCGATGAAGTGTGAGCACGATAAATTCAATCCAGCCATTTACTAACAGACGGCGGGCGATAGGTGCGGAACTGCTCGAGCAGGCGTACGGGATCGTCGTCGATCAGCGCCATGGCGCGATGCTCGGCTTTAAGGAAGCGTTGCGCCACGGCGTGATCGAGGAAATCCATCAACGGCTGATAGTAACCCCGCACGTTCAGCAGGCCGCATGGCTTGTGATGCATCCCCAACTGCGCCCAGGTCAGCACTTCAAAGAATTCTTCAAAGGTGCCCAATCCGCCGGGCAAAGCGATGAAGCCGTCGGCCAGATCGGCCATCAGCGCTTTGCGTTCGTGCATCGATGGGACGATGCGCAGATCGGTTAGGCCGGCATGTGCAACTTTCTCGGCCAGCGCTTGCGGAATCACACCGATGACTTGTCCGCCTGCCGCGAGCACACTGTCGGCAATTTCGCCCATCGTGCCGACGCGCGCTCCGCCATAGATCAGTGTGATCTGGCGCGCGGCCAATACTTGGCCCAGATGTCGGGCTGCTTCAACGTATTCCGGCTGTGCTCCCAGATTGGAGCCGCAAAAGACGCAAATGTGTTTCATATAGCAGTATCCCACACTAAAGATTTGGCTATAGCTTCCAAGTCCACCCCGTACCACTGCGGAGGTCGCAGCAACAGGGTGTCCATAGGATCATGCGCCTGATGGTTGGCAATTGCCTGTTCATGGCTATGCGTCGCCAGGCAGTAGGTGCAGCTGAACAGGCACGTATCCTCGTGACCGATGTCGATGGCGGCTCGGCAACGGCAGTGGCCTAAACTTTGAGTACCACTGATGCGGCGTTGGATTTTGATCGCTTGTCGCCGGACACTGGCTAACGACATTTGGCGTTGTGGCCGATAACCCAACGCGTGTTGCAGCTCGCCGGTTGAGGCGATTTCCAGTTGCGGATTGTCTGTCACCTTCCGCAGCACATCAATGTCCACACAACTGCCCGCTTGAATACCAGGCACACTCAGGTAATCTTCGCTGAAACATGAGTGCAGCTGCATCCCGTGCGTGCGCGCCAGGTCCAGCAGCTGCGCCAAGAACTGGCGGCGTTCGACGGATGAAGGGGTCTGAAGCGCCAGCCCCTCAGAACGAACGAGCTGCGCGAGGTTGCGTTGCGTATGCTCAAGTAAGATGAGCCAGGCATAAGCGCAGCGGTGCGTGTATCCGGCCAATCGTTCTGCAATCAGGTTGAAGCGATCGAGATGGTAAGCCAACGGCGTCAGGTTGCTCACCACGATCGGATCGTATTTCCAGAAGACGCGATCGGGCGTAACCTTTTCTGACAAGACGCGGAAGGTGTGCACGGCGGTTTCTAGCGATGGAGCTTGTGGCTCGAGCGGCGCAGGGTAATCCAGCAGCGTGAAGTGGAAATAGTATTTGAAGCCACGTGCTGTCAATTCGTCCAGATAAGGCAGCAAAGGCGTGGCATTGCGCGTCCAAAAAACAATCGCCAGACATGTCTCCGGAGTTAATTCGATACGGTGTACTTGACCCGTGTAAGGATTGATCCAATGGCAGTAACCAGCCCGAATTCGATTCATCAACCATTCGGTGTAGAAGGCCGGTATATCTGTCTTGCGGCTGGCACTGATAACGTACCGGTTGTTCTGTACTGGAGCGTTATGCATGACAATTGCCTTTGACCTGCTGGTAGACTTCCGCCGTCTCTCGCGCCATTGTCTCCCACCGAAACTTTGCCGCTTGCCGCAGACCCTTCTCGCGCAGCCAGCCGCGCAGTTCGGCGTCATCCAGCGCCAGGGTGAGCAGGCTGATCCACGAACGCACATCTTCGGGCCACGCAAACAAGACAGCGTCACCACCCACTTCGGGCAGACTCGCCGCGTTGGAGGCGACGACGGGCGTGCCGCACGCCAGCGCTTCGAGGACGGGCAGGCCGAAGCCTTCGTACTTCGAGGGCATGGCGAGCACGGTGGCGGACGAGATCAAGGCGGGCAGATCGTCGTCGTCGATGAAGCCGGTGAAGGTGACGCGATCCTCAATGCCGAGTTCTTTCACCTTCGCCAAAATCGGATCGGTGAGCCAGCCGAGTTTGCCCGCGACGACGACGTGCTCTTTGATCTGCGCGGCGACCTCGAACAGCAATGGCAGGTTCTTGCGCGGCTCGATGGTGCCGACGTGGAGGATGAAACGATCGGGCAGGTGGTATTTCGCGCGGACGTGAGACAACCGATCGGGATCGGCGATGGGCGTGAACTTCGGATCGACGCCTTCGTAGATGACGTGAATCTTCTTCGCCGGGATGTGGTATAGCCTCAGCGCATCGCGCTTGCTGCACTCCGACACGGCGATGATGGCATCGGCGGCGCGCAGGAAGCGCGGCATCATCGTTTTGAGGAAAGCGATGTTCAACGGTTTGTGCGAATCAGGATCGAACTGGAAGATCAGATCGTGCAGTGTGAAGACCGATCGGGTGTGCTTCAGGCGCGGCAGCAGATGCTCGGTCGCGTGGAAGATGTCCACATCGCCAAACAGGCGATCCATGCCGAAGCCGGTGAAGTAGGCCAGCGCGGTGGTCAGCCGCCACGGGCGCACGGACAGGCGCGTGGTGCGGCGGGGCAGCCGATCGATCGGCGGATCGAGCTGTGCCTCGCCGCGTTGGTGATAGAACGCCGTGATCTGTAGGGGCGAGGCATCGCTCAAATCTTGCTCACTCACCGCGTCCTCGCGGTCGGAGAGCGATAGTTCCACCAACCCCTTTACCAACTCCTGCGCATAACGGCCCAACCCGGCACGATGATGCACGGCGGCGGAAACATCAATGCAGACGCGCAAAGGTTGAGTGATCACGGGCGGGCGCTTTCTTCTTTGCTGTCCGTGTGAATAATGTGGACGACGCTGGCCGGTATCGACTTCAAGCCGGTGCGCAGAAACGTCGGATACAAGACGAGATTTTCCAGTGAGGCGATCGGATGCCATTCAAAGTAGACGGGCATATCGCCTTCATGTCCCAGAAACGAAGGTTGATCGCGCAGGGGCGAATCGACGGGTAGCTGCATCAAGAAGTAGAAACCGATTTCGTGAAACTGGCGCGGCCCGTAGGTGAAGAAGTTTTCGGCGACCCATAACAACCGATCGACCTGCACTTCGACGCCGATCTCTTCGCGCATTTCGCGGACCAGCGTCTCGGGCGAGGGTTCCAGCAGCTCGGCGCGGCCGCCGGGCAGCGCCCAGAAATTCATGTCGTCGGTGCGGTGCAGCAGCACCCGAGCGCGATCGAGCGCGATGCCGACGACGCGGTTGGTGAAACGGACGTGATCTTCGTCGAAAGTGATCATGCGGCGCATAAGGTGACTCCCGTGTACCTCGTATTATAAGACGCTACTGCAAAAAGGCTCTAGCCGCCGTCACCGGCGACGTGTCCTACGTTCAAATCCGCCCCGAGGACGGGGCCTCGCCCAGCGCGTCGCCGGCGCATCGCGCCGGGTACGACGTGAGCAGTTCTTTCAGTGGGGTCATTATAATCGCTCCTGAACGGCGCGCCTTATGCTACAATATAAATGATCAACCATGAATAGGTCTGCCAAAGAAGAGTGGAAAAATGACTGGCGAACTCGCAAACGATAAGCGCTGCCCGTTATGCGGGGGGCGATTGAAACCCGGCCTGGCGACGATTCCATTTTTGGCCGAAGGCGCCACTAGATTTGAACAACGGGTGGTGTTGGTCCAAGGAGTGCCGGCCGAGATTTGTGGCAGTTGTCATGAGCCGTTTACGGCCGGCCGGGTCACCGATCAGATTGTCGATCTGCTGAATCAATTTCGCGCTACACGTGCGGAAGTCTCCATTACATCCTATGCGGACCTCGCGCCACTGGCTGCTGCGTAGGTGTGCGTCTGCAAAGCGGTTCGACCGCGTCCGCGATGCGCGAGGTTGAGGAGCGAGTTGCGAAGCATATGATAATCCACGGGAAAGCGGTAAGTCTGGGAGGCAGCACATGACGAACTATCGAATTCACTTGACCCTCGAGCCCAATCCTGGTGGGGTGTTCACCGTCACCAGCCCAGATGTTCCCGGCCTGGTGACGGAAGGCGCAACGGCTTCTGAGATTCAGACTCACGTCGAAGACGCGTTGACGGCGCTGTTTGAGGCTTGGGCGCAGTTGGGTCAAACACCGCCGCCCGCGTTGCAGCGCATTGATCCGGATCGTGAACAGACCGTCGAAATGCTGGTGACGGCGGCCTGAAGTACCGTGATCTCGCCAGACGTCTGCGCGAATTGGGCTGCGTCGAGATCGTTGGCGGACATGGCTCGCATCGCAAATGGCACAACCTCGCCAACAACAAAATCACCGTCATTCCAGACTGGGGCAGCAAAGACCTGGCTCCGGGCACCGTGCGGGCCGTTATCCGCGAGCTCGACATTCCGCGCGAAGAGTTTGGCCCGGTCAAATAACCACTGGCAACAACGGATTGAACGCCGCCATCAGTATCCGTTTCATTCTCTCGTGCGTCTTTTCGCCAATCCGTGGTTGTCTTACCGGGAACTTTCTATCCGTTTCTGGCGTCTTACTCATAGCCCGCAGTGTCTATTCGGGCAAGTGATCGCTTGCCCGCTCTCTGGAGGATAGAATGAAACCTTCTCGCCTGCTGTTGACCGCTGGTATCGCTGTCCTTGTCTTCGCTATTTTGTCCGCGTGTGGTTCGCCCGCTCCCGGCCCGCTCCCGGCAACGCCCGTGGGGCCGCAACCTCCCGTCGAAATAACGGCGGCTCCGCCGTTGGGCGTGACGCCCGCTGCGTCGCAGGTTCCGTTTATTATTCCCACGGCGACGGCGACGCCGCAAGCCACACCCATTCCCACCAAACCGCGTCCGGGTTACACGCCGGTGCCCGACACGGTATTCTCGCCGCAAGTGATCGATCAGAATCCGCTGCCGGGACAGGAAGCCGCGCCCGATAGCGGCATTCAACTCGTCTTCGATCGTGCGATGGATCGATCGGCGGTGGAAACGGCCTTCCAGATTTATCCGTCTACCAAAGGCTCGTTCGCGTGGAAAGACGATAAGACGCTGGTCTTTACGCCTGCCGAGAAACTCGCGCGCGCCGGAGTGTATGACGTGGTGCTCGATCAGCGCGCCAAAGATGCCAAGGGCGCGCCGCTGAATCAAGCCTATCAGTTCCGCTTTGCGACCGCCGGTTATCTGGAAGTGGCGCAAGTGATTCCGGCGCAGGGCGCCATCGATGCCGAACCGACGACGAAAATTACCGTGATCTTCAACCGACCGGTCGTGCCGCTGACGAACCTCGCCGCGATGAAGGAATTTCCACAGCCCGTGAAGTTGAGCATCACCGGTCAGGCCGTTGCAGGGCAGGGCGAGTGGCTGAATACTTCGGTGTATGTGTTCACGCCTGCGCAGCCGCTGCCCGGTGGTGTCGTGATCGACGCGAAGGTCGAGGCGAGTCCGAGTGGCAGGCCGCTGGTCGATACCGATGGCAATCCGTTGGCGGGAGACTACAGCTGGCAGTTTGGTGTAACGCCGCCCAAGGTGGTGTTCATCACGCCGAATAATGGCGCATCGCTGGTCGGCATTGACACGCCCATCGTGGTGCAGTTCAACCAACCGATCAATCTCGACTCGGCCAAGGAACACATTTCGATCACCTCGTCCGAGGGCAAGTCGGTGGCGCTGAACATGGCGGTGTTGAGTGAGACGTTGACCATTACGCCGACTGCGCGGCTGGAATTCAACACGGCTTATGTGGTGAAAGTCAGCGCGGGTCTCACCAGCGCCGCCGGTGGCAGTGGCATGCAAGAGACGTATACGTCGCTGTTCAGCACCGTGCCGCTGCCCAAAGTGGTGGGCACCGAACCTAAAGATGGCGAGCAAAACGCACCGCCCTATACTTCGTTCGTCATTCACTTCAACGCGCCGATGAAGTGGGACACGGTGATGGCGCACGTAACATTCAATCCGCCGCTGTCGCCGACACAGGTTTACACCGGCGGCTATGGCACCGACTTCTCGATCAGTTTCGGCCCCAAGCCCAGCACGGCTTATGAAGTGCAGATCACGCCCGGCATCGA